>NZ_JBFUIQ010000150.1:0-8232 GCF_056401795.1 Peribacillus sp. P4_D6 | reverse complement strand
GCCAAGTACGACGAAAATCAGTATATCGAAGGATTTCAGGAAACCGAAATTCGATGGCTGGATAATATAAAAATTATGGGCATAGAGCGATCCGGCAATTCCGGCAAAAAAAGCTCCGATGACGAAGGCCGCCACTTTATAATAGGTCGTATTGATTCCCATCGCATCAGCCGCCGTTTCATCTTCCCTTACGGATATGCATGCACGCCCGTGAGTCGAATTGGTGAAATTCCTGATGACTAAGACGGTGATCATGACACAGGCAAAAACCCATGGCCAAGTAGTCAGGTGGGATACCTGCATCCCGCTTGCACCGCCTACATATTCAATATTCAAAAGGACGATCCGGACAATTTCCCCAAAACCAAGGGTGGCTATCGCCAGGTAATCCCCCTTCAGGCGCAAGCTGGGTATCCCGATCACCATACCCGCAACAGCGGCGATGACGCCCCCAGTCAATACAGCTATGATGAAAGGAAGTTCCAGCTTCATTGTCATGACTGCCGAAGCATAGGCCCCAACCGCTAAAAAACCTGCATGCCCGATCGAGAACTGCCCGGTTATTCCTATGATTAAATGAAGGCTCGTCGCCAGCATGATATTGATGCCGATGAACATGAGCGTGTTGATATAAAATGGATTGAGGATACCGTTTGAAATGGTGTACTGCATGATTCCGAAAAAAATAAGTGCGAGCACGATCGAGAGCCAAAAACCCTTTGAATTCTTTAAAGTAGTCATCGCCATGTCTCCCCTATACTTTTTCTCTTTTATTTTTACCGAATAGTCCCTGCGGCAAGAAAATCAAAATCAAGATAAGTACGACGAAAGCCACACCATCGCGCCATAATGAGTAACCGGCGGCACTGACCAAAGCCTCGATCACTCCAAGCAGCAGACCGCCGACCATCGCTCCCGGAATGATGCCGATGCCGCCCAAGACGGCTGCAACAAATGCTTTGAGGCCAGGAAGGACACCCATCAACGGTTCGATTTTAATATAGTAGATGCCAAAAATGACACCAGCCGCCCCTGCCAGGGCCGAACCTATGGCGAACGTAGCGGAAATCGTATTGTTCACATTGATTCCCATCAGCTTGGCCGCCTCGGAATCGAATGAAACGGCACGCATCGCTTTGCCGATTTTGGTTTTATGGACAACGAATTGCAGGATGATCATTAAAATGATGGATACGGATAAGATCAATATCGATTGACTGCTGATGGAAACTCCGAATATATCGAGTTTATCCATCGGAAGGACATTATTTGGATAGGCTTCCGGCTGGGCACCCCGGATGTAAATCAGCCCATTTTCTATCAGAAGGGAAACACCGATGGCCGTTATCAAGGCCGCGATCCGTGTTGCATTACGAAGGGGTTTATAAGCAATGCGTTCGATTAAAACGCCAAAGATGGCACATGTGGCCATTGAAATCAATAAAGCCGGGATGAAGGATAAGTCCATTACGGTAATGGCGTAAAACCCTACAAATGAACCGACCATGAATACGTCTCCATGGGCGAAGTTTATGAGTTTGACGATTCCATACACCATCGTATAACCAAGCGCGATCAAAGCATAAATGCTTCCGAGTGAAATGCCATTTACCAATTGCTGAATCAGTTCCATATTGCACTCTCCCCGTTAAGGTGTTTTTTAAGTGAATATAGAATAGGGGGGACTTGCCCCCTATCCACGTAAGGTATTATGGATTGATTTTTGTCTTGAATGTTTGTTTGCCATCCACATATTCCAGGATGGTCGCCGATTTGATCGGATCATGATTTTCATCAAGGTTCAGTGTTCCGGAAACTAATTGAAGATCTTTTACATCTTCCAATGCTTGTCTGATTTTTTCAGGGGAAGCATCTCCAGATCTCTTGATGGCGTCTGCCAGGTAGTACCCAGTGTCATAGCCAAGTGCAGCAAAGGCATCCGGTGTTTTATCGTATTCCTTTTTGAAGGCTGCAACGAAATCCTGGATTTTTGCATCTTCATCTTCCGGGGAATAGTGATTCGTGATATAAGTATTTTTTAAAGCTTCCGCTCCGGCAATTTCAACGACCTTCGGGGAATCCCAGCCGTCCCCGCCCATGAATGGAAGGTCTATGCCGTCTTCACGTGCCTGTTTTAGGATCAATCCGACTTCCTCATAATAACCAGGAAGAAAAACGAACTCAGGTTTTGCCGATTTGATACGTGTCAATGTAGAACGGAAATCAGTATCTTTCGTTACATAAGCTTCTTCCGCCACGATTTTACCGCCCTTGGCAGTGAATGCTTCTTTAAAAGCTGCGGCCAATCCTTTAGAATAGTCGCTTGCGCTATCCACATAGATCGCAGCCGTCTTTGCCCCTATTTCGTCAGATGCGAAATTGGCTGCCACCGTACCTTGGAATGGATCGATAAAGCAAGTTCTGAACACATAATCATTTAATTTTCCAGCTTTGTTGGTAATGTCGGGATTTGTTGCAGTTGGTGTGAGTAGAGGAACTTTATTATCCTGTGCGACTTGAACCTGTGCCAATGTATTCGTGCTTGTCGCAGATCCGACTACAGCCACAACCTTGTCCTGGCTGACTAACTTGATCGAACCGCTTGTAGCTTCTGCTGCATCTGATTTATTATCAACCTTCACGATTTCCAATTTTTTACCGTCGATGCCCTCTTTATTAATCTCATCGATGGCCAGTTTCAAACCATCGGCAGCCGATTGGCCGAATGATGCCGTACCTCCGGATAATTCAAGGTTGGCCCCAATTTTAATGGTGTCACCCGATTTTGATGAACCCCCGCTTGAACTGCTGGTTTTCGAGTCGCCGCTGCAGCCTGCAAGCGCCCCTGCAACCAAAGAAAATGATAGAAACACTCCTGCTAGCTTTTTCTTCTTCATTTGAAACCCCCTTGTTTTAATATGTTCTTTTAAACAAATAGAATATCTGAATAAAAATAATATTCTGAAAATATAGTGTATCTCATTCTTTCGACCCCGTCTATATGATATGGATAAAAAAGTTATTTAAAGGAATATCTGCTATTCGCCACAAAAAAACTGACCCTTTATAGAGTCAGTTGATTTTTATCAATCATTTACACGGCGAACTTCAATGTCTTTCAATATATCATTGATCACCCAACTTGCTGCAATTAAGCCCGCAACGGATGGTACGAAAGCATTCGAAGACGGAGGCATTTGGGCTTTACGGATTTTTGCCTCATCATTGCCGACTTCTTTCCGCACATCCTCCCGAATGACAATAGGGCTCTCGTCGGAAAAGACAACGGGAATTCCCTTTGTTATGCCCTCTTTACGCAATCTAGTACGAATGACCTTGGCAAGCGGATCGGTATGCGTTTTGGAGATATCGGCAATTTGAAAACGCGTCGGGTCCATCTTATTAGCGGCCCCCATGCTTGAAATCACCTTGATATTCCGTTTCAGGCACTCCTTCATCACATGGATCTTGTAAATGACCGTATCCGATGCATCAATGACATAGTCCAAGCCATAACTGAAGAATTCTTCAAACGTCTCTTCTGTATAGAACATTTTAAGAGCGATCACTTCGCAGTCGGGATTGATATCTTGAATGCGATTTTTCATCAATTCCGCTTTCGGTTGACCGACTGTTGATAATAGAGCATGGATCTGCCTATTTACATTTGTGATGTCGACATCGTCTTTATCCACAAGAATAATACGGCCTACCCCGGAACGTGCCAATGCTTCGGCTGAAAATGAACCGACGCCTCCAACACCCAGGACTGCAACGGTCGTATTTTTCAGTATATCGATTCCTTCCTTGCCAATTGCCAATTCATTTCGTGAAAACTGATGCAGCATATATATTCAACTCCAATAAATTCTGTTCTTATTTAGCTTCCCAATTAACAATATATCATAAACATCATTAATGACAAGCGAAATATGAGCAGTCTAATCGGAATTAGTGTGCTAGGTCATATTTGATAATTTTTGAATGACGGTTGCCAATAGGAGAGTCCTTTCCGTAAGGCTTGGAATTTCCAAATACTCCTCTTCACTATGTGCATTTCCTCCAATGGGCCCGAGTCCATCCACTGTCGCGATTCCCAAATCAGAAGTGATGGAAGCATCCGAACCTCCACCTGTGGCCGTATCCGTGATTTCGATGCCGATTTCCTTCCCAGCCTGGCGGATCGTCTCTAAAAGCAAGTTCGTTTTCTCATTCTTTTCCATGGGAGAGCGGTCCATTTTCCCGCTTAATGTCGTTTTCGTCCCTGGAATATAGGTTTCGGCACAGATTTTTTTCAGTTGCTTGAGGATGATGGCTTCCTGCCTTTTTTCCGAAATCCGCACATCCACAAAAGCGGCAGCATGGGAAGCGATCATATTTACAGCGGAGCCCCCTTCAATTTTGCCAACATTCACGCCGATTCCTTTCTGCTGATCATTCAATCGATGTAAGGCAATGATCTTATGGGCCAATTCTTCAATTGCACTTCGTCCCTTTTCCGGCTCGATCCCTGAATGGGCGGCCACCCCCGCAATATCCACTTTAAACTGACCGCAGCCCCTTCTTGCCGTGACAAGCGAACCGTCCGTCCTTGCCGGTTCAAGAATTAGCGCAAACTTCTTATTGGCCGCTTTTTCCGATATGAGTGAAGCGGATGACGGAGACCCGATCTCCTCATCACTATTAAGAATGATMTGGACATGCTGATAGCCTGTCTGCCCCGTCTGTTTTAGGCAAAGGATCGCATAAAAAATCTCAACCAAACTAGACTTCATATCCGCCACACCAGGACCGTATGCCCGATTTCCCTTCACTTTAAAAGGACGTTTTTGCGCTGTGCCCTCCGGAAAAACCGTATCCATATGGGCAACGACCAGAATATGCGGTTGATGCGCATCACGATGCTGGATGACCAGCTGATTGCCATAATTCTGCTGCTCAACGGTATCCACAATAAAATCCAGGCTTTCAAATTTCGTTTTCAAAATCGAACCAATTTCATCAATACCCTTTTTTGTATGAGAACCACTATCTATATTCACTAGCCGCTCCACTAATTGAAGCATTTCCATCCTCTTTGCATACAATAAATCTTTCAAAGCCCTCACTACTTTCTATCCTTAGCTGACTTTTGCTCAACCTTACTATAATTTACGACTCTATATTGCGGAGTGTTACTTAAATGGGAATATTTGAAGATTATTCGCTGGTTTTTGGTAGTTTTCTTTGAGTATGGGGTCTTTATTCGTGAGTCTGGATCGTTTACGCGTGAGTTTGCGGCATTTACTCGTGAGTTTGCACCATTTACTCGTGAATTTCCGCTGTTTACTCGTGAGTTCGCACCATTTACTCGTGAATTTGGCTCTTTTACTCGTGAATTTCCGCTGTTTACTCGTGAGTTCTCCATTTACTTGTGAATTAATCCATTAAGTTTATAAGCTCTATTTTTAAACTRCCCCGAATAAGGCAATTCCAGTGAAGACAGCATCCGCTGCATAATATCAATTGAATCTATTTGTAAAAAGAGCCGTGCTTGTTTATTTGTTATATTGGGTTTTATGAGGAGAGCAAAATCGCGAAGAGTTTGAATGTGGGCATCTTTGGAGGCGAAAGAACATTGACTGCATGACCATTTGCCCCAGTGATAGTGCATATGGAAAGCAGCGCATTCAGGACATTGAACGCTTTTTATCAGATCTTGCTCATCGATTTGATATAAATTGAGTATATCAGGATTAAGTGGAGTGTTTTTTTGCAGAATCGTGTTCGAAAGTCTAGTGCTCTGCCTTTGGGTTAATTGCTCAGAAGGATACTTTTTTTCAAGGGTATTGATTTTGGTGATGAGGGTTTCTTTTCCCGTGATTTTTTTGAAAATGGGGGTAAAACCTGGGGTAGTCCTGATGATCGTATTCGAGTTTGCGTTGGCAATTAACGTTTCAATCGGCAGCGAGGGGAATTTGTGAAAAGTAAGCCAATCATTTAATCGGGATTTTTGTACGTCGACCTGGATTAGCGGATCCAGATATGCCTGTTCCTGTCCATCTTTTGAACGAATCAATTGGGGATAGGTGCGGTCAAAATAGAGCGTTCCCGCAAAGTTTTTCACTTCAATGATGATACAGTAATTCCTGGTGATTATTAGGAAATCCATTTGAAAATAACGGCTCCCATCGTGGTCTAACCTCAAATCATGAAATACTCGATATTCTTTCGGGAGATTCTTCAACTCCTTTCCAATACTCCGCTCCCCGTTAAATCCTGTACGAATTTTCCGGAAATCGTTCTTTATTCTTTCCTGTTTTGGATGATTTGATGATAGCCTCCTGCTTAATGCCTCCAATTTGAGCATTTTCATAGGCATCTCACACGGTTTTAACATCCATACATCAACTCCTTCTTCTTAAGCTTCTTTATTAATGCCCTTTTTTCCTGCTAGGATTTGAAATCAGACGTTTTACCGTAAGTTTACTCTTTTTAATTCATGAGATTTGTAGCTTACTCGTGAATTTCCGCTGTTTACTCGTGAGTTCGTCATTTATTCGTGAATTTCTTCCATTTATTCGTGAGTTCGCCATTTACTCGTGAATTTCCGCTATTTACTCGTGAGTTTGCACCATTTACTCGTGAATTTCCGCTATTTACTCGTGAGTTTGAACCATTTACTCGTGAATTTCCGCTGTTTACTCGTGAGTGCGCCGTTTACTCGTGAGTTTGCGCCATTTACTCGCGAGTTTAAGCCATTTACTCGTGAGTTTGCACCATTTACTCGTGAATTTGGCTCTTTTACTCGTGAATTTCCGCTGTTTACTCGTGAGTTTGCACCATTTACTCGTAAGTTAACTATTTTAATGCACAAAAAAACCCATGTTATTTAACATGAGTTGCTTTGTAAGGTGTAAGAGTCCCAATTGTGCCGTTTACGCCTTTGTTTTGAACCCGCTCTCCGCAGGTGGGTGCTCGGTTCCTCGCGTTTGTAAGTCCTCTTCGAGGGAGGCTTTTACGCGGCCAGGAAACTAGTGCTCCCGGTAACTATAAGTGTTCGGTCAAAACTTATAGGTTAAAGAACGAACACATCAGGACTCTTACTTGTTGAAAACATCATAGCATAATGCTTAACTCTATTTCAAGGAAAAACACATAGGTATTTTTTCATATTTTTCCCAAATGAATTATTTTTTAAGTGCAGCAAGCCTTAGGTTAAGTTCGGCCAATTGCTTGTCACTTACGGTACTCGGTGCGTCAACGAGCAGGTCGCTTGCGCTTGCTGTTTTCGGGAACGCGATGGTGTCGCGAAGGTTCGTGCGGCCTGCAAGCAGCATGACCATGCGGTCCAGTCCAAGGGCGATTCCGCCGTGTGGTGGCGTTCCGTATTCGAATGCATCCATTAGGAAGCCGAATTGTGCGTTTGCTTCTTCTTCGGAGAATCCAAGAACTTTGAACATTTTTTCCTGAACGTCGCGTTCGAATATCCGCAGTGATCCACCGCCAAGTTCGTAGCCGTTCAAGACAAGGTCATATGCTTGTGCACGGACGCTTGCTGGGTCTGATTCCAGTTTGTCCATATCTTCACGGAATGGCATTGTGAATGGATGGTGTGCTGCATAGTAGCGTCCTTCTTCTTCGTCATATTCAAGTAATGGCCAGTCCGTCACCCATAGGAAGTTGAATTTGCTTTGATCGATCAAGCCTCTTTCTTTCCCAAGCTTGATGCGAAGTGCTCCAAGTGCATCTGCGACTATGCCTTTCTTATCCGCCACGAATAGGATTAAATCGCCCACTTCAGCTTCCAATGCAGATACTAATTGCTCTTGATTTTCTGCGAAGAATTTGGCGATTGGCCCTTTTACACCGTCTTCTTCAACTTTTAGCCATGCAAGGCCTTTAGCACCGTAAATCGCTGCAAATTCAGCCAAGCCATCAATGTCTTTACGGGAATAATCCGCATTTCCGTCCTTAACGACGATCGCCTTAACTTGTCCTCCACTTGCAACAGCACCGGTGAACACTTTGAAATCACTGTCTTTGACGATTTCGGAAACATCTTTAAGTTCCATTCCGAAACGTGTATCCGGTTTGTCGGAACCGTAACGGCTCATCGCTTCGTTGTAAGTCATTCGAGGGAATGGCAGTGTTACGTCCAATCCTTTTACGTCTTTCATCACTTTAGCCATCATGTTTTCTGCCGTGTTAATGATATCTTCTTGGCTCATGAAGCTTGTTTCAATATCGATT
>NZ_JBFUIQ010000149.1:0-8260 GCF_056401795.1 Peribacillus sp. P4_D6 | reverse complement strand
TTTCCGATATATGAAAGCATTTTTGTCCCACGGTCTTTTCTAATTGGGAAGCTAAATAATTCCGGTGTTGAATCAATGAATGATGTATCATATTCCCCATTTATGAATTTTTCATGTTTTACAACATTTTCAAGGAAGGGGATATTTGTTTTAATACCACGAATCCTGAATTCCTTAAGGTTACGAACCATTTTGGAAGCTGCCTGCTCAAATGAAAGCGCATGAGTAGAAAGTTTAACGAGAAGGGAATCATAATATGGTGTGATGACCGCACCTTGGAACCCATTCCCTGCGTCCAGGCGGACACCGAATCCCCCACCGGAACGGTACACCATCATTTTCCCGGTATCAGGCATGAAATTATTCAATGGATCCTCGGTCGTCACCCTCGATTGAATCGCATACCCATGAGTTTTAATACCTGCTTGTTCGGGAATCCCGATCTTTTTGCCATGGAGTTCATGCCCTTCAGCCACCATGATTTGAGATTGAACGATATCAATGCCCGTAATCATTTCAGTGATCGTATGCTCAACCTGCACCCGTGGATTGACTTCTATAAAGTAAAATTCGCCATTTGCGACAAGGAACTCGACCGTACCAGCGTTTACATAATCAATATTTTTAGCCAACTTGACGGCTGCTTCACAAATCCTTTCCCTTAAATCTTCGGAAAGGGAAACGGAAGGTGCCACTTCCACAACTTTTTGATGCCGTCTCTGAACGGAACAGTCACGCTCATATAAATGGACGATATTCCCATGAGTATCAGCCAAAATCTGAACTTCGATATGCTTCGGATTTTGTATGAATCTCTCTACATAGACTTCATCATTACCAAAAGCTGCTTTAGCTTCTGATTTTGCGCGATCATAAGCCTCTTCAACTTCTTCGATTTTTCCGACAATTCGCATTCCGCGTCCGCCGCCGCCTAATGAGGCTTTTATAATAATTGGAAAACCGTATTGTTCACCAAATTCCTTGACTTCTTCAACACTGGTCACCGGTCCATCGCTACCAGGGATAACCGGAATATCCGCCAGTTCAGCTTGTGTTCTGGCTTTTACTTTGTCACCAAACATATCTAGGTGTCTTGATTCTGGTCCGATGAAGATTATGCCCTCTTCCTCACAACGTTTCGCAAATTCAATATTTTCTGAAAGGAAACCATAACCGGGATGAATCGCATCGACGCCACTCATTTTGGCAATCGCAATTATGCCTTCAATATCCAGGTATGCATCAATCGGCTTTTTGCCTTCCCCGACCAAATATGCCTCATCCGCTTTATATCTGTGATAAGAACCATAATCTTCCTTTGAATAGATTGCAACTGTGTGAATGTCTAATTCCGTACAAGCCCGAAAAATCCTTATCGCTATTTCCCCGCGATTTGCCGCAAGTACTTTTTCTATACGTTTCCCCATTGCTACCACCCTAATCAATATGTATTTTTATTGAATATATAGAAAAAAAGCGTGAAAGATTTCCACCACTTTTTATTCATGAATTGATTTCCCAAATAAGGAGTCCAATCTGTTTAGGCTCATTTTATCGCTGATGTAATTATTTCGATATATTTTATATTTTCGTTTTTCACATCCGATAAAGACAAAAAAAGAGCCATATATCATTAACAAATTAAAATTTAGCTATAATAATATATTATCAATTTGATTTAACATTCAATTAATATAACAATAATACTAAAATTAACTGAATACAATAAAAAAATAAAAAATTACATATATTCGTATAAAAAAACAGGGAATTAGATCTGAATCCCCTACTATCGATCCATTATTAATCAAAGCCATATGACCGGAAAATCCCACAGGGAATATTTTAAAATCGGAAGATGACCATTGAACTTAGAAAGAATTCAAAAGAATAAGATAACTCAAATTGAACTTCGCGAACTAATTAGTATGTCACTATTAAATATAGTATAACATTATTCATTAATTGTGTATATAAATAAAAAACTCAAACAATCATCGAGATTTGTTTGAGTTAGTATGTTTTATCTATTATTTTTTTAACGATGCTTCATGCAAAACTGACAATTCCTGTTCAAGGGTTTCCAAAAGGGATTTACCCTCGGTCTCCTCTACCAAACCTAAGCGTACGGCAAAATCAATTTCTCGTGATAGGCCGAACATTTGCGTATCAAGTACCTCTTCATATAAAGGACATTGAGGCATAGTGAGATTTTCCATTTGAACTTTAATCAGTTTTAGAATCTTGTCAGCATCTGCTTTTAATAAAGCATAAGCTTTTTCTCGATGATTGACAAGCATATCAGATGCCATGTTAAATCCCCCCGCTCAGAGCGATTAAATCTTATCTCTAAATTCTACCTTTAGTTTTGTGAAAAAGCAAGGACATTGACGAACAATTTGCCATTGAGATATCACGATCACCTCTCAAATGGATATACCCAGCCATGGAATTTGTTCACCATCTTGAAGATGTGACATTTCTATTATAATTGATTATAATCATTAAAGAGCAACAGAAAGGAATGAGATATTTGGAACCCATCGTATTTATAAATGGAAAAGTGAAATATCCAATTACGCTAGATCCTGGAGTATGGATTTTTGATGACCGTAAAGTTGAAATCGATACATATTTCCACGCTGAAAGAGTCCAAGTCAATGAATTAGAAGAATATACGATTGCCGCCTCCAAACATTGGCAAAAAGAAATACAGGAAGGCGCAATAATGCCACCCACAATAAAAACGGAACGAAAGTTCGAGAAGCAAAGATTGCTGGAAGGGACTTTCGGCATCCCTTTTGAACCGTTTTTAAAAAATGCCGAACCTGAAAATGTGGTGACCGAAGTCAAAGTTACAACCGATGATGAGGAACTTACATTCCCGTTGGCAACGGCACTTGAATTTTTCCTGGGCTTTTCCAAAGATGGAAAGCCGCTTAAAATATCCGAAGGGGGCCCTCTGGAAATTTATTTCGGAGACGCTTCCAACATCAATGATCCGATAAAAAATGTACGGTCTTTCACCGTTAAATAAGACTTCGTTCATCCTTGCCAAAACTTTGGCAATCGGCAAGGGAAACCCCTTGCCGATTGCATTATAAAAGTGTAGCTGCCAGTTGTGCMAATCCCGATCTTTCACCTTTTATCAATTTAACATGGCCGGCTATACGCTCGGTCTTGAATTTTTCCACAACATAGGTCAAACCATTATTATATTCGTCTAAATAAGGATGATCTATTTGCTCCGGGTCCCCCATCAAGACAATTTTGCTCCGTTCCCCGACCCTCGTCAAGATTGTCTTGACCTCATGTTTCGTTAAGTTCTGCGCTTCATCGATGATAATGAACTGATCCGGTATGCTCCTTCCCCTGATATAGGTGAGGGCTTCAACTTCGATCGAACTCATTCCTGCTAAAATCGCATCCAATTCCCCAGGTTTTTTCGTATTGAACAGAAATTGGAGATTATCAAAAATAGGCTGCATCCATGGTCTTAATTTTTCTTCTTTTTCCCCAGGCAGATAACCAATATCTTTACCGACCGGAACAATGGGCCTGGCAACCAAAAGTTTCTTATATTGTGACAGATCTTCAGTTTGCATCAATCCTGTTGCCAATGCCAATAAAGTCTTGCCTGTCCCCGCCTTACCAATGAGCGTCACAAGCTGGATATCCGAACGAAGCAACAAATCAAGGGCCATGGTCTGCTGGACATTTCTCGGTTTAATTCCCCAAATATGCTCCCCTTCATACATCAGTTTCTTGACTAGCCTGCAGTTCTCATCCACTATCCCGATCGCCGAAGCTGAACTGCCCAGCGTGTCCTTCATCAACAGGAATTGATTTGGGTAATATGCATCTTTTGTCAGTTCTTCCAGTGAAAGAAAACTTTTTTCATAAAACTTATTCAGGTTATCAATCGATACATACACTTCTTTGTGCCCAGCGTATATATGATCCAGTTCTACAACGCGATCATTTAAAAAATCCTCTGCCTCTAGACCGATGGCGTCAGCTTTAACCCTGACGAGAGTATCTTTGCTAACCAGAATGACCGTTTTTCCATCTTCCTTCGTCTCTTCTTCCAAAGATAAATTTTTCGCGACTGCCAATATCCTGTTATCATTCGTTTTCTCAACAAAAATTTCCTGAAGTTTGTGAAATGAACGGTGGTTGAGTTCAATCCTTATGCTGCCTCCATTATGAAGCGGAATGCTCTGATGCAGCTTTCCTTTTTCACGAAAACTATCGATCAATTTCGATACTTGCCTGGCATTCCTTCCGATTTCATCCATATACCTTTTTTTTGAATCCAATTCTTCTAATACGACTGCTGGAATGACAACTTCATTATCTTCGAATGAATAAATCGAATACGGATCCTGCAACAGGACATTCGTATCTAAAACATAGATTTTTTTCCCCAATATGACGCCTCCTGCCTGCTCTATAGGATATGTCTTACCATTTACTACACTCAGCAGTTATGTAGCGGACGAGACTGTTGATAAAATATATGTTCCTTTGCATAAAGATAGAAGAACATTTACAGACTATAAAGAAAACTTCCAGCAAAGAATGCCATCCCCAACATTGATTACACCCTGTTTCACTGCATGTAATAATGACAACAGACTTGGTCGGTGGCGGCCAGGCTGGAACCAAAGAACATTTAAGGAGGTTGTACATTGCAAAAAATCATATTGTCGCTCGCTGCTGTTCTGTTGATGTCAGGTTGCGCAACGGATAATAAAAATGAAGTGTCTGAAAATAATGCGCAAAACAATATAACGAAAGTCAATAATACGACCATTAAGGAAGCAGACAGGAATACAGGTCAGCAAACTGCGGAAAGACTTACCAGTTTGGCTAAGTCCATTCCAGAGGTGAACGATGCCACCGCAGTCGTACTTGGCAAATACGCCATCGTCGGAATAGATATCGACCAAGATATTGAGCGTTCACAGGTTGGAACGATAAAGTACTCAGTCGGAGAAACTTTAAAACATGATCCTGACGGTGCTAATGCCATCATCGTCGCTGACCCGGATTTAAATGAGCGGATCAGGGAGGTAGCCAAAGATATTAAAGACGGCAAACCGGTAACCGGGATCCTAAATGAACTCGCTGACATCACAAGCCGACTCATCCCGGAGGTTCCTGGTGATATTTTAACCCCAACACCATCTAAGAACATCGAAAAGGAAAAAAATAAACTTGATGATGATAGGGAAAGAAAAGAACTCGATAAAGAGCAAAATGATCAATCCAATCACTTTAAAGAATGAATTTACCCGACCCGAAATGAATCTTCGGGTCTTTTTCATACCCAACAATCAACGTTCAACTGTTAGTTTCACTTTATCCTCGTTTTACCATAAAAATATTGGTATACTTAAAAGCATATTCAAATTGAAGTGAGGTTCAACTAATATGAAGGTTAAATGTGTAATATGCGATCAAATTGAATCTATACCTGACGATAGCCCAGAAGCGAAGAAACTTCGAAACCGTCCTATACATACCTATATGTGCAATACATGCAACCAACGCATAGAAGAGCGTACGAACGAGCGGATTGCTACCGGTAACTTCCGTCTTTATCGGACAATCAAAAATGAAGATGAGTGGTAGAACATTTCATAAAGTTACTCTGATTGGCCTGATCAATGGACTTCTGCTTGGATGGATAATGAAGTGGGTCGAAATGCTATCCGGTAAACAAGTGTATAAGCTTTTATTGAATGTGGATTTCCTCCCCCTAATGGGAGCGGTTTCCTGGAGTGAGGAATCATTATTCTTTTTCCACCTCCTTTTCTCACTGGCAATTACGTATAGTTACGTTTATATTCTACATCCTTTGAAAGTTTTCAGGAAATGGAACAAATACGCACTTGCTTTTATCACGATCATTCCCGCCATCATGCTTTACTTCCCATTATCGGCGCTGTCAAAAACAGAAGTTGTCCTTCCTTCTGATTTGACAGCTTTCTTTTTGTGGACAATCTTACATCTTTTTTATGGACTTTCCCTCCCTAAAGCAATATAAAAAAGAACCGTGCGTAAATCGCACGGTTCTTTTTATCATTACTCGATATTTTTATACTTTTCTGGCTCTAACTGAATTTGGTCTAACATGATATCAATCAATTCAATCGGATAACGCTGCTTTTTCATTTCGTCTCCCAAAAGGTACTCGACGAAATAAAAAGGTTCTGTTTTTGTAACCGAATCGATTATCACCTGATGATCGTCTTTCAGCATCTGCATGAAAAACATTTCTGTATCGCGTGCAGCTGAATCATCAGGCCTTGCATCACAGACAACTTTGATCGTCAACCAATTGTATAAAGCATCCTGTAATGATTTCATCATCTTAAGCCTGTTCTTCTTTTCTCGAATTATGAAGACGGATCCTATAAATCCCCAGAACAAGCGAAGCGATGACTAATGCCTCCCCCATAGGGAGAAACACCGCAAAGAAAGAAAGAAGGGTACATCCAAGTGCCATTACCACATAAATGACCACATTTTTTAGCAATGGTAACTTTTTGGCAAAACCTAACTGATAGACAAGGATGCATAATCCAAAGACCGTCAAATATAAATACCACATTCCTGCTTCAGGATTTTCATCCACTCTGTACAATGCTGCAAAAAATGATAATCGCTCTTGGATATCCACTCTTTTCTCCTCCTCTTGCTATTTATTTTTCTTCAATAGCAACTTTTTTTCTTTTAGCTGCTCTTTCACGCTCGTTTTTATCTAGAATTTTTTTACGAAGGCGGATTGAATCCGGAGTTACTTCACAGTACTCGTCATCGTTCAAATATTCCAGAGCTTCCTCAAGGGACATGATTCTTGGTTTTTTCATGGAAGAAGTTTGGTCTTTATTTGCTGAACGCATATTTGTCATTTGTTTCGCTTTAACGATATTAACAGTCAAATCGCTATCACGGTTATGTTCCCCGACGATCATGCCTTCATAAATATCCGTACCTGGCTCAACGAAAATAACACCGCGGTCTTCTACTTGCATAATACCGTATTGTGTTGTTTTTCCTGATTCCATGGATACAAGTACACCTTGGCGTCTTCCGCCGACTTGACCTTGTGCCATTGGTTGATAGCTGTCAAATGAATGGTTCATGATACCATATCCGCGTGTAATCGTTAAGAACTCAGTTGAATAGCCAATAAGTCCGCGAGCTGGGATCGTGAACAGTAAACGAACTTGACCGCTTCCGCTGTTGATCATATCCAATAATTCACCTTTACGGGCTCCCATTGATTCCATGATCGAACCAGTGTGCTCCTCAGGTACGTCGATTTGTACACGTTCAACCGGCTCACAACGGACACCATCAATCAAACGAACGATAACTTCCGGTTTAGAAACTTGCAGTTCATAACCTTCACGTCTCATGTTTTCGATCAGGATGGAAAGGTGAAGCTCCCCACGACCTGAAACAATCCAGACATCCGGAGAATCAGTATTTTCGACTCTTAAGCTGACATCAGTCTGCAATTGGTTTTTCAAACGCTCTTCAATTTTACGAGCTGTGACGAATTTACCTTCACGGCCTGCGAATGGGCTGTTATTTACAAGGAAAGTCATTTGTAATGTTGGCTCATCGATACGTAGAATTGGAAGGGCATCAGGATGTTCAGTCGGACAAACCGTTTCCCCTACGTTAATATCTTCCATACCTGAAACGGCAATTAAATCACCGGCAACGGCTTCTTGGATTTCAACTTTCTTCAAGCCAATATAACCAAAGATTTTCGTTACACGGAATTGTTTAACCTTTCCATCAAGTTTCATTAATGAAACTTGTTGACCTACATGCATTTTACCGCGGAATACACGGCCAACCCCGATACGTCCTACATAATCATTATAGTCAAGTAAAGCCACTTGGAATTGAAGCGGTTCATCTGAGTTATCAATTGGTGCTGGAATCGTTTCGACGATTGTTTCGAAAAGTGGGGTCATGTCTTTTTCTTGTTTAGCAGGATCTGAATCCAAGCTTGYAGTACCAGCGATACCTGAAGTGAAGACAACTGGGAAGTCTAATTGTTCTTCTTCAGCTCCTAGTTCGATGAATAAGTCAATTACTTCATCGACCACTTCATTTGGACGTGCAGAATCTTTATCGATTTTGTTCACGACAACGATTGGCGTGATCTTTTGTTCCAATGCTTTTTTCAACACGAAGCGAGTTTGCGGCATACAGCCTTCATATGCATCAACAA
>NZ_JBFUIQ010000148.1:0-8294 GCF_056401795.1 Peribacillus sp. P4_D6 | reverse complement strand
GATATGGTGATGACCTGGCCAAATATCGCGGCTGGTCAAGAGATACAGTGGAATTCATTTCTAAGGTGTTTTTTGAGCTTGATTTTGTTACAATAGAGAATGGGTTAATTATGCTCACAACCAATGCGAAAAAACGCGATCTCAGTGAATCTGAATCGTATACAAGAAAGAAAGAGCAATTTGAGCTTGAACAAGAGCTTGTTTATTCTTCCTATCAGCAATTATTCGATTGGTTCAATCATTATTTAGTTCATGAGGCAACAGACCTTGAGGAGGAAACAAAGCAATGGATTTAAAGCAATATGTAACAATTGTGCAAGACTGGCCAAAACCGGGTATCGTCTTTAAAGATATTACAACATTAATGGATAACGGCGCAGCTTATAAATACGCAACAGACCAAATCGTCGAGTATGCTCGCGATAAAAATATCGACTTGGTGGTCGGGCCGGAAGCACGCGGATTCATTATCGGATGTCCAGTCGCATACTCATTGGAAGTGGGCTTTGCGCCAGTGAGAAAAGAAGGAAAACTTCCACGTGAAACGATAAAAGTCGAATATGGTTTAGAATACGGCAAGGATGTATTGACAATCCATAAAGATGCCATTAAACCGGGACAGCGTGTCCTGATTACCGACGATTTGCTTGCTACCGGGGGAACAATCGAAGCGACGATCAAGTTGGTTGAACAGCTTGGCGGAATTGTAGCAGGGATTGCCTTCCTTATTGAATTGACTGACTTGGATGGAAAAGATAAATTAGACGGCTATGATGTCTTGACATTAATGAGCTTTTAATAAAGGAGAGCACTCTGACCAGGGTGCTCTCTTTCTGTTTTTCCCATTTTAGCTTGATTTTGTCGAATTTCCAGTGAAAAAATGCACTATTCTTAATAAAATACACGTTTAACTCTTTACATCCTTGCCTTTTTTTTCGATAATAGTAATAATAAAGAGTTTTTCTGCTAATAAGTTTATTTGCACTTTTATCCGTTTAAGCGGATTTATTTTTTTTCGCAAAAATTGTCACGTTTTGCAGAATAAAGGGAAGTGCTACCAATCATACTCAATCCGGATCATATCCGGTGGCAGTTAAAGTGGGGTTAAGGTGATTAAATGGCTAATGATCAAATATTGACTGCCGAGCAGGTTGTAGAACGGGCCAGCTTATATCTTCAGCCGGAAGAAGCTGAATTTATTCATAGAGCGTTTAAGTATGCAGAGTATGCTCACCGAGAACAATTCCGTAAATCGGGAGAGCCGTATATTATTCATCCGATTCAAGTGGCGGGCATTCTGGCTGATCTTGAAATGGACCCTGCAACCATTGCGGCAGGTTTTTTACATGATGTTGTTGAAGACACGGAGATCACTTTGAAGGATATTGAAGAAAACTTCAGTCCTGAAGTTGCCATGCTTGTGGATGGCGTGACCAAGTTAGGGAAAATCAAATACAAATCACAGCAGGAGCAACAGGCGGAAAACCATCGGAAAATGTTCGTGGCGATGGCGCAGGATATACGGGTCATCTTGATCAAGCTTGCGGACAGACTGCATAATATGCGGACATTGAAGCATCTGCCGCAGGAAAAGCAGAGAAGGATATCGAACGAGACGCTGGAAATCTTCGCACCGCTTGCCCATCGTCTTGGGATCAGCACGATTAAATGGGAACTGGAAGATACTGCACTAAGGTATTTGAATCCTCAGCAGTATTACCGAATCGTCAACCTGATGAAGAAAAAGCGTGCAGAACGTGAAAATTATCTGGAAGAAGTCATTGATGAAGTGCGTAAAAACGTTGAGGAAGTCAACATTAAGGCTGACCTATCCGGCAGGCCGAAACATATATACAGCATTTATCGCAAAATGGCTTTGCAGAATAAACAGTTCAGCGAAATTTATGACTTGCTTGCCGTTCGGATCGTCGTCAATAGCATAAAAGATTGCTATGCCGTTTTAGGGATCATCCATACATGCTGGAAACCGATGCCTGGCCGATTCAAAGACTATATCGCGATGCCGAAGCCGAATATGTATCAATCGCTCCATACGACGGTGATCGGACCGAAAGGCGATCCGCTGGAAGTGCAGATCCGTACTTCCGATATGCATCGCATTGCCGAGTTCGGGGTTGCAGCGCACTGGGCTTATAAAGAGGGAAAAGATGTCGGCGAACAGCCTTCACTGGAAGAAAAATTGACATGGTTCCGGGAAATTCTTGAATTCCAAGATGATGCGACTAATGCCGAGGAATTCATGGAATCCCTTAAAATAGATCTTTTTTCTGATATGGTATTCATTTTCACTCCAAAAGGCGATGTCATCGAACTGCCATCAGGTTCCAACCCGATTGATTTCGCTTACCGGATTCATTCGGAAATCGGGAACAAAACGATTGGTGCCAAAGTGAACGGGAAAATGGTACCGCTGGATTATAAACTGAAAACTGGCGATATCATAGAAATCTTAACATCGAAGCATTCATATGGTCCAAGTCAGGATTGGCTTAAACTGACGCAAACATCTCAAGCGAAAAATAAGATCCGCCAATTTTTCAAGAAGCAGCGCCGGGAAGAAAATATCGAAAAAGGCAAAGAGCTTGTTGAAAAGGAAATCAAGGATATGGAGTTCGACCTGAAGGAAATCCTGGCTGCCGAGAATATCAGGCGTGTTGCGGATAAATTCAACTTCCTGAATGAAGAGGATATGTATGCAGCAGTCGGATATAACGGAATAACAGCCCTTCAGGTAGCTAACCGCCTTACCGAAAAATGGCGCAAGCAGAAAATGGTCGAGCAAGAAGCGGATATTTCTGAAGCGGTAGCCGATCTGAAAACCTTCTCCAATACATCTAAAAAACGTGACTCGGGCGTACAGGTACCAGGGATTGATAACCTGCTTATCCGCTTATCACGCTGTTGCAACCCAGTACCAGGGGACGAAATCGTTGGTTATATAACCAAAGGCCGTGGAGTTTCAGTTCATAGGCAAGATTGCCCGAACCTGGATAGCGGGGATGCCGATCATCGCCTTGTACCGGTTGAATGGGAAAGTACGATTAACGAACGCAAGGAATACATCGTGGAAATTGAAATCAGCGGCTATGACCGTCGCGGCCTATTGAATGAAGTCCTTCAAGCCGTCAATGAAACCAAGACCAACATTTCAGCGGTCTCGGGTAAATCCGACAGGAATAAGGTGGCGACCATTCACATGTCGATTTATATTCATAACATTGCCCATTTGCAAAAGGTTGTCGACCGTATTAAACAAATTTCAGATGTTTATTCCGTTAGAAGGATCATGAACTAAGGAGTTTTTATTGCCATGCGTGTTGTTTTACAACGTTCCAAAGCGGCAAAAGTAGTTGTCGCAGACCAAATAATCGGACAAATCGACAGCGGTCTCGTCCTATTGGTTGGTGTCACCCATGGAGATACGATCGATGACGCCGCCTATTTGGCCGAAAAGATTGTCAATCTAAGAATATTTGAAGATGAAAATGAAAAGATGAACCACTCACTATTGGATGTGGGAGGTTCGATTTTATCCGTTTCACAATTCACCTTATACGGCGATTGCCGTAAAGGCCGTCGACCGAACTTCATGGACGCCGCCCGTCCTGAAGAGGCGAATGAATTATATGAAGTATTTAACGAGGAACTCCGCAAAAAAGGCGTCCATACGGAAACAGGTCAATTTGGAGCCATGATGGATGTTCAGCTTACTAATGACGGTCCCGTCACATTAATACTCGAAAGCAAGAAATGACCTGCTGCGGCAGGTTTTTTTTGCAGAAAAGCCAGCTTCGATACGAAGCTGGCTTTTCTGGTCCTTATTTAAAATACCGCGCCAAGCCATTATAGATGGCCGATGTGATTTTTTCTTGATACTCATTCGATGTTAATGTCAATTCTTCCACTGGATTACTTAAATAACCTAGTTCAATGAGTGTAGCTACCCGTTTATTTTCACGAGTTACATGATAATCCCCGTATCGTGATCCGCGATTGGGCACCTGCATGGTGGAACCGATTGAATTGGCCAGTGTAGCCGCCAACGCACGCTGGTAGTCATGATAGTAATATGTGGTTATCCCGCTGGTGATCTGGTCCTTGGTGCTATCATAATGGAGGCTGATGAAAGCATCCGCATTATGTATATGAGAAGTGCTGACCCGGGAAGGGAGTGGAACATAGGTATTTCCGCTCCTGGTCAGGATCACTTTAGCTCCTGCCGCCTGAAGTTTGTCCCGCAGCAATTCTGCCGTTCGAATCGTCAAGTTTTTCTCAAGTGTTCCACCGACCCCGATTGTACCGCTATCCCTGCCGCCATGTCCGGGATCGATCACAATCGTTTTATCCTTTAGGTATTTCTCAACGCCAGGTCGTTGGATTTGCTCGGCATTCCCTTCAATCGTCACGATCCATCCTGCCACATAAGCTGTTTTTCCGCCCTTTAGTTTAATGGAATACCAATCGCCTTTCATACCTGATGCCGAGAACGTTTCACCTGCATTGGCCTGCTTTACAATCTCCGAGTTGCCATCCGGCTCACTTCTAAGGATCGTACCATCATGAATGATGGTAATCTTGTTTCCTTTTACATCAACCTTTTGTTCCTTAGCCGTTTGTTCAACATTCTCTTTTTCCAGGTACCAACTCACTACCCAGCCCTTTTTTGAACCAGAGAGCTGTATCTGTGTCATATTTCCCTTTGTTTGCAGCACGGCGTAAGTCTCATCCTTGTTCACCGAACCGATGACCTTGCTTGAGAGCGAGGCTTCTTTCCTGACATTTAAACCCGCAGCGGTCACCCTTGCAGTGGCGCCTGCCGTATCATTTTTCATATCTTCTTTATCTTCGCCTATTTGTATGTAAGGTTCAGCAACCCAACCGCGGGTTCCTTGGAAATCAATTTCCGCCCATTCATTTTCAACCCTGTAGACGGTCACTGACGTATTTTTATTCAGCTTTCCGAGAGCGGCACTGCTTGTTGACGGTTCCGAACGGACATTGAGCCGGTCCACCAAAGTTACTCCGGTTTTTACGGATTGATTCGTTCCTTTTTCCCTAGTTGAATCTTTCTTCGCTGCTATTTCTGATGCGGAGGGAAGCGTTATGTAGTCAGCAGAGACCCAGCCTTCGATATCCGCCGTTTTGACCTTTATCCAATTCTCATTCTTTTCAATGATGTCAACAAAAGTTCCTTTACTCAAGGACCCAACCGTTTGAAATGTAGTGCCGGGACCTGTTCGGACACGGACGGAGCTGCCTGATATCGTCCCTTGTCCGGATTCCTTTTTGACCTGATTGGTATCAGACCCTGTTTGTCTCTCCACTAACCAATTGGCAACCCAGCCCGTTTTGCCGGTTCCAATCCGGATTTCAATCCAGTCGCCATCTTCATTCAGAATGGGATACGATTCCCCTTTTGACAGTTTTTTTACGATAGGGAAACTGAGACCTGCACCTTCAMGGACATTGACCACTTGGGTCGTCACGATATTTTCCCCATCCTCTTTTCCAAAAGCGTGATGGACGGGGAAAATCGCTGAGAATATCAGCATCAGTGTCAGGCCGAATAAACCCGATTTCTTCTTCATAAGTTGTCTCTCCCTTTTAATGTCTATATGTATGTATTCTCGTTCAATGAAAATTTCCCTCTTTCCCTGTGCAAAAAACATTTTTTTTAGGAAAGAATAGAGCTTATATAACTGTAGGAGGGAAACCACATGAAATTCAGCGAAAAAGATCAAACGAGCTTAAGCGGAGGCAACCAAGTACTGGGTGTCGATTTTCACGATTTCATCCAAAAGGAACAAAGCGCAAACCTTGTTGAATTGGCATCCGAATTCGGGGTCAATGTCCGGACGATCAAAAATTTGAAAAAACGTTTGAACCAGTAAAAAGCGATAAATATCCTCAGTCTGCCTTGACATTTGATGTTAACGTCCGTATGATTATAAAATATCAGACTTATTACTGCAATAACCAATGATGGAGAAGAGTAATTAAGAAACACATGAAAAGAGAGGAAATGCMGAGGCTGAAAGCATTCCACATGATGACTTAATGAAAGAACCCTCCGTAGGCTTCACTCCGAACGGATTTACTTAATAGGAGATGGACGTAAAACAGGCGTTAACTGTTTTTGAGCGGGGGCACTTTTTTTGTGCTTCAACTAGGGTGGCACCACGGGATATCCAAACTCTCGTCCCTTGTAACATTTACGTTACAAGGGGCGGGAGTTTTTTGTTTGGAAAAAATCAGTATAGCGTGCCGAATAAGAAAGGGCGCTTTGCTTTAAAGGAGGAAACACATATGTCTATTCAGATTCCTAGAGGTACCCAGGATTTATTGCCTGGCCAAACGGAAATTTGGCAGTATATCGAGAACACAGCGCGTGATATTTGTCACCGTTACCAATATAAAGAAATCCGCACACCGATTTTTGAACACACGGAATTATTTTTACGTGGTGTAGGGGATACAACCGATATCGTTCAAAAGGAGATGTATTCATTTCAAGATCGCGGTGAAAGGAACTTAACCCTTCGTCCGGAAGGCACTGCATCGGTTGTAAGGTCATATATCGAGAACAAAATGTTCGGGTGGGCCAATCAACCGGTCAAGCTTTATTATATCGGGCCGATGTTCCGTTACGAGCGTCCGCAAGCAGGTCGATTCCGCCAGTTCGTTCAATTCGGCATCGAAGCTTTAGGAAGTAAGGATCCCGGAATCGATGCAGAGGTTCTGTCACTTGCGATGAACCTGTACAAGGAACTTGGTTTGAAAAAGCTGAAGCTAGTCATCAACAGCCTTGGTGATAAGGAAAGCCGGACAGCGCATCGCAATGCGTTAATCAAACATTTCGAACCACGCATCGGCGAGTTTTGCGGCGATTGTCAAAACCGCCTCGAAAAAAATCCTTTGCGTATCCTGGATTGCAAAAAGGATCACGATCACGAATTGATGAACACGGCTCCTTCCATCATTGAATATTTAAATGATGAATCCCGTACTTATTTCGAAAAGGTGAAACAGCACTTAAGCGATTTGGAAATCGATTTCGTCGAAGATCCGACTCTAGTGAGGGGCTTGGATTACTATAATCATACCGCATTTGAAATCATGAGTGATGCAGAAGGCTTTGGCGCCATCACTACACTTTGCGGCGGAGGCCGTTATAACGGGCTGGCTGAAGAACTTGGCGGACCGGAAACACCAGGAATCGGCTTTGCACTTAGCATTGAACGGCTGATTGCTGCCCTCCAAGCAGAAAACATCGAGCTTCCGATCAAAAAGGGAATTGACTGCTATCTTGTCTCACTAGGTGAAACAGCCAAGGATTATACCGTCAAACTTGCCTATCAATTGCGGAATGCCGGTTTTACCGTCGAAAAAGACTATCAAGATCGTAAAGTGAAAGCACAATTCAAATCAGCCGACCGCCTCGAAGCAAGATATGTGGCGACACTTGGGGATGATGAATTGGCAAATAATAAAATCAATGTAAAGTTCATGGAAACCGGTGAACAAGTCCAAATGGATCTTGCAACATTCGTTGAACAATTCAAAAAGCTACAGGCTTAAGGGGGAAATACCATGTTTGGCAGAACATACTTCAATGGTGAAGTGACAGAAGCAGCTATTGGTGAAAAAGTAACATTAAAAGGATGGGTACAAAAACGCCGGGATTTGGGCGGGGTCATCTTTATCGACCTACGTGACAGAAGCGGAGTCGTCCAAGTCGTATTCAATCCGGACATTTCGGCAGACGCGCTTGCCACAGCCGAAAAAATCCGTAATGAATACGTCCTTGATATCCAAGGGACCGTCATCAAACGTGACGAAGCCAACTTCAACCCGAACGTAACAACAGGGACCGTCGAAGTTCAAGCCGAAAACGTTACAATTTTAAACGAAGCAAAGACCCCTCCATTCATCATTGATGAAAGAACGGATGTATCAGAAGACATCCGCTTGAAATATCGTTATCTGGACCTGCGTCGTCCGGCGATGTTCGAAACATTGAAAATGCGCAACAAAACAACAAAAGCGATCCGTGATTACTTGGACGGTGAAGGCTTCCTTGATATCGAAACACCTATCTTAACAAAAAGTACACCTGAAGGAGCACGTGATTATTTAGTGCCTAGCCGCGTACACGAAGGGGAGTTCTATGCACTTCCGCAATCACCGCAAATCTTCAAGCAGCTATTGATGGTATCTGGTTTCGAACGTTATTATCAAATTGCCCGCTGTTTCCGTGATGAAGACTTACGTGC
>NZ_JBFUIQ010000147.1:0-8555 GCF_056401795.1 Peribacillus sp. P4_D6 | reverse complement strand
CTTATAGGCAGGTTGCCCACGTGTTACTCACCCGTCCGCCGCTAATCTCAGGGAGCAAGCTCCCRTCGATTCGCTCGACTTGCATGTATTAGGCACGCCGCCAGCGTTCGTCCTGAGCCAGGATCAAACTCTCCGAAGAAAYGTTTGACTTGCTCATTTGCTTTTTTGATAGTGTGTGCTCACTTAA
Source organism: Peribacillus sp. P4_D6 (assembly GCF_056401795.1). Classification (NCBI taxonomy): domain Bacteria; kingdom Bacillati; phylum Bacillota; class Bacilli; order Caryophanales; family Bacillaceae; genus Peribacillus; species Peribacillus sp. P4_D6. The sequence goes on along the minus strand of NZ_JBFUIQ010000147.1, from coordinate 8,368 downwards.
AATTTAACGTTGGCGCTTTGTTTTGTTCAGTTTTCAAAGAGCAATTTCCACAATCGTTCTTTCGAACGGCTGTTTATTCATCATAACATCTTATTGATTAGTTGTCAACTTCTACGAAGTTTTTAACTTATTTTAAATCGCTGTGTTTTTCAGCGACCATTTCATCTTATCATTTTCACAGTAAGAAGTCAATAGTTATTATTTCTTTCAGCAACCTGCCAAAAGCGATGAAGTTTTGCGTTTGTCTTAGTTGGTGCTTATTTATATTAATCCTTTCCCACCATTAAGTCAACCCATTTCATACATTTTCTTTTCAAATGAATTAATCACTTATATAAGGAATAAATGTGCCTGTCACACCTTGTCTTCCTCTTAAAACATATAATCCAGGAAAATCATTTATCCCAACCATTTGAACTACCGCTTCCCCTTCAACTAAGTAATGCCTTTGGCAAAATCCATAAACCATGCAAGTGATAGGTTATGGCAATAACAACTTAAATAGATGAGAAAACGAATAATTAGTTGCATCAATCGAATACTGAAAACGGATTGCTCCTTCCAGGTAGAGTTATTAAACATTAAACCGCTAAAACACAGGGTTCCATTGTCCAAATATTAAAAAATTTTTTTACAATTTTACTTACTTATACTATAATAAATATATTTTAAAAATTTCAGGAGAGACTTTTAATCATTATAAAAAATAGTTGGGAGAGGGATTTATAAATGATTAATAAAAACACATCTTTGAGGATGCAAAGTATCGTTTTTATTGGCTTTATGGGGGTAGGAAAGACGACGATCGGACAGAAGGTAGCCAGGAAATTATATAGGGACTTTATTGATATAGATCAAGAAATTGAAAAGGAATTCAATATGCCCACTACGGAAATCTTCAAGAAGTTTGGGGAAAAAGCTTTTCGCGAAAAAGAAAAAAGTGTGATTGAAAGCCTTAGTCAACAACAATTGAAAATCATTTCAGTTGGAGGCGGGGCCTTTTTACAAGAGGATATACGGAATATCTGTTTAACCAACTGCATCGTCTTTTACCTGGACTTATCTTGGGAATACTGGAAAGAGAGAATAGGCTTGCTTATTGATAGTAGACCTGTTTTACAAAGCCGGTCCCTTGAGGAAATCGAAGAACTCTTTTACACGAGACAGGAAATATACTCCTATCACCATTCAAAAGTGAATACCAATGATCTAGATGTTGATGAAGTGGCAGACTTTATAGTCGATTCATTGAAAGTGGCCTGGGATATTTATGAACCGCTTAAGTAAGGCAAACCTTTTTGATATGTAATCAATGTTCCCAATAAAAGAATAATAGAAAAGATGAAAAGGGCACAGCGGTACCTAACCTCTGTAAACTAATCACCTTTTTATTCTTCTTTTTTAGGAAGACTCTCTAATAATCAGTTCTGGATTCAATATGATTCGCTGTTGTTCCCGTTCTATTTTCTCCATTTGCTGATACAAGAGATTCGCTGCCTCTTTCCCAATACGTCTAGGGAATGAGGAAATGGTCGTTAGCGGAGGATGATAGATTTCTGCGACTGGAACGTTATCGAACCCAACGATATCTATATCTTTTCCAGGAGTAATTCCTTTCATCATTAACCCTTGCATAACACCAARGGCAATTAAGTCGCTAAAGCAAAAAATTGCGGTAGGCGGATTAGGATTGTCAAGTACTTTCAAAACAGCCTCAAGCCCCCCCTCCCGTGTAGGGGCACTATCTATCACCAACGATTCATCCACTTCCAATCCCGCTCTTGAAAGAGCTTCACGGTATCCCTCCATTCTCTCGATCCAAGTAGAAGACTCCTTAATGCCACCAAGGAGCGCAATTCTTTTATGCCCCTTTCCAAGGAGATGATCAACGGCGATCCTGGCTCCTTCTGGATAATCTATGCCTACATAGTCGCTATTCACTCCAGGCAGTTCCCTGACAGCAAGCACCATCGGCGTGTCAATTTCATTTAACCGTTCAATTGTATCTTGTGAGCTTTCAGAGACAGGACAAAGAATCAGGCCACCCACCCTGTGTTCCATCATGGTTGAAAGGAGATGATCTTGCTTGGCAACCGAGTCAAATGTAGTCCCCAGCAACACTGTATACCCTACCTCATCCAATGCATCGTGAACACCTATCAGGAATTCAGAAAAAAAGGTATTTGATATGTCGGTAATAATGATTCCTACAGTATCAGAACTCTGCGACCTTAGGTTTGCTGCAATTCTATCGTAAACATAACCCAATTCATGCATGGATTTTAGCACCTTTTTTCGCGTCGCTTCCGATATTCGAGGGTTATTGCGAACGATAAGGGAAGCAGTGGATGTAGATACCCCAGCATGTTTTGCTACCTGTTGCAGCGTGACCCGCCCTTTTTTGGATTGTTTCATAGTTCAATCACCATCTTGAATGTATTTTTGATGTACTTATTATTATCATGTTCTTACTATAATAATAATATAGTTACTGTCATTATTACACCCTTGCTTTTGGAACATGGGAATCTCAACGATCATTAATCACGCCAAAACATCTATATCCACTATTCATTAGTCCAAAAAAAAACGCCATCCTAGTTCCGGAAGATGGAGTTTTAAGTAAATCCTTCAATATTTTTTATTTTTAGCCATGGTTAAATATGGTCTGGTGCTGTGTCAATTTCTTATACCGGTAATATACGAAAGCTGCAGCCAGGATTCCTATAGTAGCAATAAAGCAATCAAAAAGAAATATATGCGATATATCCCCACTCTTAGCGATCAAGCCCGTTGCAATTGGTAAAATGACGCTCGCCAAACTGGATGCCGTCGCAACGATCCCTGTTACAGTTCCTTTTTTTCTCCAGAAAAGTTCAGTCATTATTGCAATGGTTAATTGAAAGATCCCAGCTGTCGAGGCTCCAAGGAAAAAGGAGCTAATACTTAAGACAATAGGTGAATGAATCGTTAATATGATGATTACCGTAAGTAAAGTAATCATTGGATAAAGCAATATCACCGTCACGGGCTTAATCCATTTGTTTAATAAGATGGATAATAGCAGGACGGAAATAAGTGACCCCACACTATAATAGCTCAATAATTTAATTGCACTTGAAGATTGCATCCCTGCGACTTCCTGGCCGAAACTCGGTAACCAGATTTGCGAAACTGTAAATAACGCAGTTGATGTAAACCCAATTATGATTAGTGCGACTCCTTCGCTCCAAAATTTTGGTTCCGTTATGAACCTGTTACTATGCAAATCCTCTTCTTTACTGACAGCTTCGGATTTGCTTGGAAATGAAGCGGACATCACCAAAAACATATTCATGAAATAGACGACAGCCGGTACGAAAAATGCAAACCCGTAAAATAATTGGTTCGTAGTAAGAAACAAGATGATGAATGGCAGGATTGTAGCACCAAGCGAACCAAAAGCCTTAACCATAACACTCGCGGAACCAGCAGATTCAGGAAACATTTCAGTTAGCGCCGGATATGTACCAGCATCCATGGCTGAGTTGGAAATTCCCGCAAGTAAGGCAAATACAAAGGCCATTTCATATGAGGGAGAAAATGGAATCCCAATTAAAAAAACGCCCATTATAACCGAAGAGACCATGATTAATGGTTTTCTTCCAAATTTATCTGATAATACTCCCGAGAGACCATACGTGAGTAATCTGCCTATTCCTATTGCTGCAATAAGATAACTAATGCCAGTAGAGTCCGTATCCCATTGTTCTGTTAAAGAGGGCATGTTGGAGGCGAGAATTATATTAACCATCCCCAGCAGAAAATAGTTAATATACATGCCAGATGCCGCTTTAAAATACTGATTTTTCATTATTACACCCCTATAATAAATCACGTTGTGTTTCTCCCATATAACACCTTCATGCATAATGTAATTACATTGAAGTCTCCCCTTTATGTTATCCATTTACATGAAAACCACTTTTCAAAAAAAAACGCTAAGAAAAACAAGGGATCTCACGCCCTGCATTTCTTAGCTCCGAGGTTTTTTTAATCATTTAACAAGATGCACATCGAGTATGAAAAAACCTCTATTTGGAGAGCAATCTCCAGAGTGGAATCATTTTATTCTGCAAACAATTGCTCTTTGATGAAATCAACAGGCATTTGTTGGCCTGTCCATAATTCAAAGGCTAGTGCCCCTTGCCAAAGCATCATCCCAAGACCATTAATAGCTGTAGCACCTACAGCTTCAGCTTGTTCCATTAGTTTAGATTTTCGTGGGATGTAAACAACATCGGTTACGATTAAATCTGGACGCAGCATTGATTCGTCTTGAATGACACTTAGGCCTTCAAGTGGTTTCATGCCAACGCCGGTTCCATTTGCCAAAATATCACTAGTTGCGATTTCAGCCTTTAATTGTTCAACATTTTCAAGAGGGTATACATTGGCTTTCACATTTAAATGCTTCATATCCTCATTGATGATTCGTGCATTCTCTTCTGCTTGCGGGAAGAATGCATCATCACGAGCAAAAATGCTGATTTCCGCCACACCTTCCAGCGCAGATTGAATGGCAATTGGAGTAGCAGCCCCACCAGAACCGATAAGAGTCATTTTCTTGCCTTTAATATCAATACCATTTTCTTTTAGGTTCCGGGTATATCCCATTCCATCAGTGCTGTGCCCTACGAACTTTCCATCGACATTGACAACAGTATTAACGGCTCCTGAAAATTTAGCACTGTCCGCCAATTCATCAAGATATGGAAGGATCTTCATTTTATTAGGCATGGATACGTTAAATCCTTTTACATTTAATGCACGCATCCCTTTGACTGCATCTTCAAGCTCTTCATTTCCAACCTCAAATGCTAAATAGGCGCAATTCAAGCCTAATTTATCGAAAGCTAAATTATGCATGGCAGGTGATAATGAATGTCCGATAGGTGTTGCAAGCAATCCTACTAATTCTGTTTTCCCATTAATTCGTCCTAGATTTTCCATGTTCTATTCCCCCTGATTTTTTAAACTTTATATAAATTCCTTCTTGGAAGGATTTATGAGTTAAATATTTTGATCAATGATTTCCAATACATTTCTTAATTGAGCAACAGGAATTTGCCCTGGTGCAGATGCTTCTTTTCCGGCACCGAATGTACAAGCAGATCCAAACACCGCACCTGATAATCGACTGACCAGGCCTGTACCCGACATTGACATCGTAATGAATGGGCGATCGGCATACTCTGTTTTCATTGTGTAAGTTGCATCTAATAATACGAGTAAGTCACCAACTGTTTGGGGCATTACAGCGATTTTGGGAATATGGGCGCCCAATTCCTGCATCTTACGCAATCGGTAAATGATTTCTTCTTTTGCTGGTGTCTTATCGAAATCATGGTTACACATCACTACGTATACGCCATTTTCCTCAGCTACCTTCACAGTCTCCTTCACTGGTGATTCCTCAAAAAACAACTCCACATCGACAAGATCAATATTCTTCGTTTTAATTGCTTTATGAAGAAGTTCGAAATAATAATCATCGCTGATTTGCTTGTTTCCGCCTTCTTTATGGCTTCTAAATGTGAAAAGCAGCAAAGTACTAGGAACAGCACTTCTAAGTTTTGAAATCATATCCGAAACGGCTTCTAAACTTTCGACTTGTTCAAAGACATCTACTCGCCATTCAATGATATCCGGCCGTAGCGCATTTACCGTTTCAACTTCTTTAAGCAGTTCTTCTTCCGTTGTCCCCATTAGTGGAACGATGATTTTTGGAACCCCTTCTCCGATCGTTACGTCTTTGATCGTGATTGTTTGCATGATGTTTCCCCCTTTTATTAATATCATCAGTAGGGTTCATGCCCCACTGATGTTCGGTTAGACCGTTTAATTGGAAACTTTAATTACCTTCTTGTATCGATAGGCAACGAAAACGGCCAACAAAATACTAATTGCCGCAATTGCCACATCAAACAAGAAGACCGCAGTTAACCCAGCATTCTTGGAAATGATACCTGTAATGAAAGGTATGATGATAAAGGCTGAACTACCTGCAATGTTTACATATGAAGTGATTGTACCTTTATTGGCAGGGAAGAATTCTGTGATTATTGTCATGGCTAATTGGAATACCCCTGCAGTTGAAAGCCCTATGAAGAAAGCGCTCAAAACGGTTATAAATGGTTGCTGGATGTAGATGAGTGACAATAAAGATAATGCAGCAATGACCGGATAGATAATCATGACGGTAATGGGCTTAATTACTTTATTCAATAGAACAGCTAGTAAAATGACAGAAATAAGGGAGCCAATACTATAGTAACTAAGCAATTGAACAGCCTTAGCTTGGGTTAGCCCCAATACATCTTGTCCGAAGTTCGGAAGCCAGACTTGAACCAACATGAATAAAGCAGTTGATGTGAAGCCTAATAGTATGACGGCCAAACCTTCCTGAGCAAACTTCGGTTTTGAGAGGAATTGCTGTTGAACCGGCACAGCTTGTTCATCATTCCGAGTTTGGCTTTGGGCTTTATGATCCGGGAATGAAACCTTAAGCAGGAAAAACCCATTAACAAGATATACAGCAGCCATTAAGAAGAATGTATACCCGTAAAACATATCTCTAGCTATAAAGAACGCCATGATAAATGGAAGAAGTGCGGCACCGATTGAAACGAACGCTTTTACTAATACGGTAGCGGAACCAGCTTTCTTTTGAAAAGCCTCAATAAGTGCTGGATACGTACCTGCATCCAAAAATGAATTGGCAATACCAGCACATACAGCAAATATAAATGCCAATGTATAGTTAGGAGCCAAAGGTATGCCTATAAGGAAGATCAGGTAGATAAAAGATGCTGAAACAACAAATGGTTTCCTTCCTAATTTATCCGACAGTCTACCGGCGAAAAATAAAGAAACTAACTTACCGATTCCTATGGCAGAGACCAAGTAACTTATCCCTGAGGCACTTGTATTTAATTGATTTGACAAATTTTCCATATTTGATCCAATGATAATATTGATCATGCCTAAAATAAAATAGCTAATATATAAACCTGTGGCCATTTTTATAAATGGATTTTTCATGAAACACACCCCTATTTAAAAAGTTATCGAAATGCAATTTGATTCTTAAGTCTTTCAGATGTTGCCCCCTTGCCCCATACCATAAATTCAAGAAAAATAATTACGTACTAAATAAAACAATAAACATCATAGACTAACCGGCTAGTTAGTACATCGTTCTACTAACTTTGCATTACTAGTATATCGTTCTACTAAATGCAAGCGATTAGAAAAGTATTGAAAAAACATTTATGCTACCGTAAATTAGTTAAATTTATTTAGTATATCGTTCTACTGGATTATTATACTGCGCTAATTTAATTGTGTCAAACTCATGAAGCAGTCCTTAATGACCATAGAGCATTTCCTCATCCTCATTATTTTTAAATTCCGAAGGTCTCATTTTGGATCTCATTTACCTTAAAAGTTCAGCCCTGCCTTGTATTCGTTAGTGTTCATACAAGTTGGTAGAATACCTTTTATTTGCAGAGGCACCAATTATTTTATCCTTTATGAGGGCTTCCTTCTATTTTGATATTCCCCACATTTTTAGTACCAGTTTCTGAATTAATTTCATTTTAGCTAAAATATATGTACTGCTGCTTATTTATATCAATTATCCAGTTATTTGCAATTCGATTTTAATAACCCATTGTTTAAGCAGGCAGTACTAATATCTCGCTTATATCCTAAGTTACGATAGTCGAAACGGTTTAAATTTAAAAGGATGAACAATTTTCGATTTCAGTCCCTTTCAATGGTGATGTAACAGCTTCTATATATATAACAGGGCTCCATAATTTGTTCTTAACGCAAAAAAAGACCAGCCCGATGGCTGATCTTTTCAAATGGCTTGGCGGCGTCCTACTCTCACAGGGGGAAACCCCCAACTACCATTGGCGCTGAAGAGCTTAACTGCCGTGTTCGGAATGGGAACGGGTGTGACCTCTTCGCTATCGCCACCAAACATTTAATCTTTTAGCACATTTATTATCATAACATGTATGAAGTCAAAATGCAAGAAGAAATTTTCATTCCTTCAAAACTAGATAATAAGAAGAAGGTATTTCATTTTTTAAAAAGCGTTGGTTAAGTCCTCGATCTATTAGTATCAGTCAGCTCCACATGTCACCATGCTTCCACCTCTGACCTATCAACCTGATCATCTTTCAGGGATCTTACTAGCTTGCGCCATGGGAAATCTCATCTTGAGGGGGGCTTCATGCTTAGATGCTTTCAGCACTTATCCCGTCCGCACGTAGCTACCCAGCTATGCCTTTGGCAAGACAACTGGTACACCAGCGGT
>NZ_JBFUIQ010000146.1:0-8610 GCF_056401795.1 Peribacillus sp. P4_D6 | reverse complement strand
GGTTTCGTTATTTTATCGAGCTTAAGAAAAGCGTTGGCAAGACGCGCAAAAGTAGCGGTTGCTTCCATGTCAGTTGCACTTGCAACTGGTTTGTATGCAACACATACACTTGTACCTCCAACTCCAGGGCCAATTGCGGCAGCCGGAAATATCGGAGCGGACGGATACTTGGGGACTGTCATTTTGATAGGTCTTATTACGGCCATACCAGCTGCACTTGCTGGTTATATATGGTCAATGAAAGTAGCGACCAAGATAGAAGTTGAAGATGACCGAAGTGACCTGGATTACGATTATGATGAAATTGTCCGTTCATTCGGCAAGATGCCTTCTGCCTTACAATCATTTTTACCGATCGTTTTACCGATTGTCCTGATTGGAGCCAGTTCTGTATTAACGCTCTTTGGAACGGAAGGGGGGATTGCCGCATTTTTCGTATTCTTGGGCCAGCCGGTCATCGCATTGCTCGTAGGAGTAATTTCCGCTTTGACATTGCTGCCTAAGTATGATGAAGAAACATTAACAAACTGGATAGGAGCCGCCTTATTGGATGCTGCGCCAATTTTATTGATCACCGGGGCGGGCGGAGCATTTGGTACCGTCATTAAAAATACGGGGATTGCAGACATCATCCAAAGTTGGGATATGGGCAGCATCTTTAGCGGTTCCTTGTTCCTGTTGGTCCCGTTCCTAATTGCTGCTGGGTTGAAAACGGCTCAGGGTTCTTCGACAGCATCACTGGTCATCACTTCATCATTGATTGCCCMCATGCTTCCAACGTTGGGTATTGAAGGGGCTGTTCCTCTTGCATTGGTAGTCATGGCTGTTGGAGCAGGTGCGATGACAGTAAGTCATGTAAATGATAGCTTCTTCTGGGTGGTCACCCAATTTAGCGGGATGAAAGTGACGGATGCCTATAAAGCTCAAACAATGGCAACCTTAATACAAGGAGTGGTCACGATTATCACGGCGATGATATTGTGGGTCATTCTTGTGTAATATTAATATTGGAAAAACGGAGAGGCGTGAACCGCTTCTTTTTTTATGCTTTAAATAAAATATATTTTCATTTTTATGTTGGTGTAAGAACTAAAATAGTGTATGATGCATAGTATAAGGTATGGTGTACGTCACATAGTATAGAGAAGGGGTGATTGGATGAGCACTTTACTGAATTCATTAACCACTGAGCTGCGCAGAGGCACTTTGACGTTAGCTGTCTTAAGTCAGCTCAAAACTCCGCAGTATGGGTACTCGCTTGTCCAGCGTTTAGAGAAGTCTGGAATTACCATTGATCAAAGTACTTTATATCCTTTGCTTCGCCGCCTGGAAAAACAAGAATTGGTGACCAGCAGCTGGGATACTTCTGAAAGTAGACCGCGCAAGTACTATTCTTTAAGTGATTATGGGGGAAAAATCTTCACGCAGTTAAAGGAAGAATGGGAAAAAACTTCTCAAGAGCTTTATATATTATTAAAAGGAGAGGGAGAAGATGGAGCTGATTGAACTTTATATTCAGGAAGTGACCCGAAGGCTGCCAGAAAAAAACCGGGCGGATATTGCGCTTGAGCTTCAATCCACAATCGAAGATATGCTTCCGGAGGATCATACGGAGCAAGACGTGAAAGAAGTACTTTTAAAATTAGGAGATCCGGTTACACTGGCAAGTGGTTATCGTGATCGGCCAATGCATCTGATCGGACCTCGTTATTATGATGTTTATATCAGTCTGTTGAAGATGATTTTACCAATCGCTGCAGTCATTTCACTAATCGCATTAGTAGGGGACAATCCGTTTCGGGATACGGGGAATACGGTTATGGAAGCAATTTTAAAAATAATCGGGAAAGGAATTTCAAGTATCATCAGTACAGGTATCCAAGTGTTTTTCTGGTTAACGCTTTCATTTGCCATTTTAGAACGCTTGGACACTTCAAAAGACCAGTCGCCCCTAACAAAAGACTTGAAACCATGGACACCGGAAAACTTAAAAGATATTCCGAACATTTCAAAGAAAAAAGCGGTCCCTATGATCGAGGTTTTTGCAAGTTTGTTAGGCCTTTCCGTATTCGCAGCCCTTTATTTCAATGCAGCAAACCTGTTAGGCGTCTATGAAAAAAGAAATGGCAGTCTCATTTTCGTGACACCTTCTTTTAATCAAGATGTATTGAATTCCTATTGGCTGCTGGTATCTTGCGTCATTATCATTGGGATGCTCTTAACGATATATAAATTATTTTTAGGTCGATGGACCCTGAAATTAGCTTTTTTTCATGCCATATACCAGCTGTTGTACACTCTGGCTTTCATCATCATCATCAGTAATCCTGATTTATTGAACCCGGAATTCCTTGCATACCAAAGAACTCTATTCTCAATCGATGAATGGAAAAGCTCGATATACTGGGGTCTCATACTCATCTCCATCATTTTTGCCGCCTACGATACCTATCAAGGCTTCCGTAAGGCAAAAATCCGTTAAGGCACAGCATCTTAGCTGTGTTTTTTTTTGAATGTTTTGTGAAGTGAAAGGTGAGCTGATACAAGTCTGAAAGATTATTTCTCAAGATACAAGGGACAACAAAAAACACCTCATATGCCATATAGTTTTTAACTAACTATACAGCATATGAGGCGTTACATTTTAACCAATGTTTTATTGAACTGCATCGAACTGATTGACTTTCCAAGTAGATCCGGACTTATAAAAGGTCACCGTTCTTTTTACTGACTCACCGTCGACTGTTGGTACTGTTAAATTGTATGACCTAACGTTTTGTTTTTGATAGACTAATTTAATTTTTGCTTTTTTCCACTCTAACATGCTAAAGCCGTCTCCGACTGGACGGGCTAATTTCCCTTTATGGGTAATGTAATTATATTTAGTCAGCCCTTTTTCAACTGCATTATTAGTAAATGTCTCTGCTAAGTAGGCAGTCAATTTATCTTTTGTATTAAACTCTTGGCAAAGGTATGAATACTCTGTCCCTTTATAATTGAAAGTTTTTTGTGAACATGAACGGGTTTTGTATCCATATAAAGCATTCCAAAAATGTTTGCTGGCATTATCTGCTATCTTTAATGCATTTGCGTCAGACAATGATGTTGTTTTTGCGGTAACCGGACCACTTAATGTGAAAAATAAAATGATAATGGATAATAACATACCTAAAAGTTTTTTCATATCATATCTCCCCAATCCCTAATAGGATACTTATGTAACGAAAGTTTAATAAATATTACAATTGTTACATTTATATTACAACAAGTTTGGCATAAGTAAAAGAGAAATCTTGTAAATTTTTAAATAAATTTTAGGTTTTATTACATATTCATAGTTTGTTCACTATATTCTTTTTGAAAGGGCGTTCACATTTGCAATAGACTGAGGTTACATACTTCCTATTCCACCAAATGAACTTTTTAAAACCAAGAAGTGAATACTTTCAACGGACAAGTTCATTCATTATATTTTCATTAATATCAACATATGTTCAAAGAACTCGAATTACCCAGGCAGATCCGGAAAAAATAAAATATAATGGTTTGACAAACTTTCTAATTCTACCGTATTATAAATTATATACTTGAATACATTCTCCAAAGGGGAGTAGCTTTTACAACAATGTCGTCATTACGGAGTTCTTTGCTCTCGGTGTTGTTGGCAGCATATTGTTGTTAGCCAGACCTTACCTATTGGTAAAGGTCTATTTTGTTTTAGTAAACCTTTACCAAAGTGGTAAAGGTTTTTTTGTAGTCCCCTTAAGGAAATGTATAAACATGTAGGTTTTAATAGAAAAACAAATAAATATAAATGGAGTGTATTCTTTGATACTTAGAAAATCTTTGCTACTTTTAGGAATAGGTTCTGCACAAATAGATTTAATCCTTCCGAAAAATACGTATAAATCCGGTGAATGCATAAATGGATATTTTTTGATTAAGGGTGGTACCCTTGCGCAAAGAATAAGAAGGATTGAATGTGATTTGATCATGGATACTCATTCTACGGGAATGGAAGAGATCCTTAAAACGAGCACCATTTTGTCTACAAGGGAGATAAATTCAGGGGAAAGCAACGAAATTCCTTTCAACTTTTGTCTGCCTATATTGAAGGAGCCTTATAAGCGAGGGGTATCCTATCGCCTTAAAACGAGACTTATCCTTGATCAAGGGATAATCGGAAAGGATGATGACTGGATTTTAATCGAATCTGAATAAACGTGAAAATGGAGGTGAAAACATGAATATCTTGAAATTTTCTGAGCTTGCTGTGGATTACTGGGAAGAATTTTTATTATTGAGGCTTTTCATTTTGGCTATACTGTTATTGGCTGTTTATTATATTTTGAATAAACTGGTTGAATGGTTTTTTAGAAGATCCAATTTTTTCGACGAAGAAGTCGAAAGAACAATACAGGGGGTTACTCGTTCTTCTCTTAGGTACGGGATATCCGGGCTTTTCCTTATATATTTGATTGGACAGTTTATAGACCTAAAAGGAATTTTAGCCGGAGCTGGTATTTTAGGGGTGGTGATCGGATTTGCCGCTCAGCAAATGCTTAAGGATATCTTATTGGGATTTGTAAGGCTTTCGGATAATGAATTCCGAGTCGGGAATTTCGTGACATTCAACGGGACAAGTTCCGGGACGATTGAGGAAATCGGTATCCGGTTCATGCAGATCAGGGAATGGTCAGGAAAATTGCTGACCATCCCACATAGTGAAATCAGGACGATTCAAAATTTTAATAAAGGGAGAATGCGAATCATTGAACGCATTACAGTAAGTTACCAGGAAAATCCTGAAAAGGTAAAACGGCTGTTGGAGGATATATGTATTATCTGTAATGATAAGTATGGTGAAAGCCTTCTAAGGCTGGAAGATGGTACACCCGAAGAGGATTTTAGATACATAGGCATTACGGATTTAAATCCGAATCTAAAATATGTTGGATATGAACTATGCATAGTGGGACTTGTGAAACCTGATGATTACTTTGAAACATCGAGAAGCGTGAGGTTTGAAATGATGACTGCTTTACATGAACATCAAATTCTAATGCCATCTTCCCATTTGCTTGTACAGGGCAATCCTAATCAAGAACGTTTATTGGAAAACTGAAAAGAAGAAACACATTTGCTTGAGATAACCCGGGAAAAGATCATGAAAAAATGATGGATAAGGTAACAAAGGGCAAAAGCCATATTCGGCGGCAGCCCTTTGAAGCTTAAGGATATTAAAGGGCTTTCTTTTAAAGGAAATCCATTTTTATATTCGATAAATAGAACAAACCCATCCCCAAAAAAAGTTTTAGTTTATTAATTTCCCCTTGATTTATCAGATTAAATAAATTATTATGAAAATAACATAAAATGGAAGGGTGACCTTTAAACAATGATCATTTAATCCTATTTTTTAAGAAAAAATGCGTGCTTAAAACGAATTTTTTTCTGGATAGGATTAGTCTGTACATTAAAATACAAACAAAGATCATTGTGTCCTTCGATAAGGGATATTTTGCCTTGTTAAATTTGTATTGTACTGCCTCCTGTCCAGATATTTCACAGGGGGTTTTATATTGGCGAATAACACATCTGAAACATTAAATAATAAGGAACCTAACATTTTTAAAAATCGAGTATTCCAGGCCATTATCTTCTCAGGGTTGTTTTTACAAATAGGGATATGGGTACGGAATTTTGCCGTTTTGTTATTCGTCATGGAGAAGACAAATGGAGATGCCTTTGCCATTTCCATGATATCAGTAGCAGAATTCGCACCCATTTTTATTTTTTCATTTATTGGCGGCACATTTGCTGACCGCTGGAGTCCGAAAAAAACGATGGTTTGGTGTGATATTTTAAGTGCAATCTCTGTATTTGCTGTGCTTATCTCGCTAATCTTCGGCAGTTGGAAAATGGTTTTCTTCGCAACTTTAATTTCGGCGATACTTTCTCAATTTTCTCAGCCATCGGGCATGAAGCTATTTAAGATGCATTTGCCAGAAAGTCAAATCCAGACAGGGATGTCTGTTTATCAGACCGTCTTCGCAGTATTTATGGTTTTAGGTCCGATTCTTGGTACATTTGCCTTCCAATCTTTCGGGATCAACACCTCGATTGCGATTACTGGCCTGGCGTTTCTACTTTCAGCTGGCGCACTCGCCTTTCTTCCAAAAGACCGCAAACTGAATGAGGGGACAGCAAAAACAACATTATGGCAGGAAATGAAAAGCGGTGTGAGCTACGTATTACGAAAAAAAGAACTAAGTTTGCTTGGTTTATGTTTTCTGGCTGCCGGGCTCGGACTGGGTTTTATTCAGCCGCTCTCGATATTCCTTGTTACAGAACAACTGGAACTGCCTAAGGAAAATCTCCAATGGTTATTTATGGTGAATGGGTTTGGTATGATTTTAGGCGGAGCCGGTGTAATGATCTTTGCCAAAAAGGTGGCACCTCAAAGATTATTAGCTTTCGGAATGCTTGTAAATGCCATAGGGTTGGCGGTAATGGGGCTTTCGACAAATCTTTGGATTACACTTACTGCCGAGTTCTTTAATGGGCTAATGCTTCCTTGTATCCAAATCGGGATCAATACATTGATATTGCAGAGGACCGAGGGAGAGTTCATCGGAAGGGTCAATGGAATCTTAAGCCCATTATTCACTGGATCAATGGTGTTGACCATGAGTGCGGCAGGCGTGCTGAAAGAGCAATTTTCACTCTTCGCCATATTTGAAACCGCCGCTTTCTTTTTTATTCTAGGAATGTTTTTCATATTGCCATTGTACAATCAGAAGGTCGAAACGAAACCTCTGGAAGTTCAATCGTAAGCATCTTGCGGTGTGCCAGCACCTGAATACAGCTACAACCATTAGAAAAGCAGCCAAAATTGGCTGCTTTTCTTTCTTTTTTCTTCTTATTACGTCATTGAAACTGACAAATTCTGGATTTACATTTATTTTAGGAGTACTGGTTAATACTAAAAATGGGCTTATTGTACTTATGCAAGTGAATAGCTTACAAAGGAGAAAAGTTAATGATCCTTAAAAACATATTGAAAGAAGCGATAAACGGGGATTTGCCGAAGGACGTTGAACATATATCCATAACAGGTGTAACCGATAACTCTAAAGAAATAAAAAAAGGATTCCTTTTTGTTGCCGTAACCGGATATAAGTCCGATGGCCATAATTACATCAATGATGCAATTCGCTTAGGGGCATCGGCTGTGATTGGCAATCGAGATATTAAGGGTTTGGAAGTTCCTTATTTAAGAGTGGAGAACAGCCGTAAAGCATTAGGACAAAGCGCCAAAAGGTTTTATGGAGATCCCAGCAATCAAAAAATAATGATAGGAATTACGGGCACAAATGGAAAAACTACAACTAGCTATATGCTTCAGCAAATATTAGAAGAGAATGGAGTAACCTGTTCAGTCATTGGTACGATACAGCATATTATCAATGGAAACAAAGTCGATTCCCATAATACGACTCCAGGTACCATGGAATTGAATTCCTTGCTGGTTGAAAGTAGGGACATGGTTGTCATAATGGAAGTGTCTTCACATGGATTAGCCCAATACCGTTTAGAAGGAATTGATTTTGATTTCTGTGTCTTCACGAATTTGTATCATGACCATCTTGACTTCCACGGTACGATGGAGGATTATTTCCTGGCAAAATTACTGCTTTTTGAAAAATTGAAACCTAGTGGTCTTGCGGTTATTAATGGAGATGATTTCTGGGGTGGGAAACTGCAAGAATACTTATGGGAGAAGAATGTCAGTGCCTTTGTTTTTGGAAAATCCAATCGCTGCGATTTAGCCATAACCAATTATAATACCGCAACGAACCACTTTATTTTATTGAATGAGAATCATGACTTTGTGAAAATTGAGTTACCTTTACCTGGACTTCATAATTTATATAACGCAACAGCTGCCTATTCCGTAGCGAAGATGTTTCCAATTTCAAAACAGGAAATTCTCACTTCATTGAAACGATTTTCCGGTGTACCAGGAAGGTTTGAAATATATAAGAAAGCATCTGGGCCGACTATAGTCATCGATTATGCACATACTGCAGATGCCATTCATCACATGCTTCAAACGGCCAAAGAATGTGGGGCCAAAAAGATCTATCATATCTTTGGTTTCCGGGGTGGACGAGATACAACCAAAAGGGCTGAAATGGTTAAAGTATCTTCGGAACATAGTGATGTTTTGATTTTGACAATGGATGATCTGAATTCGGAAGGGATGGACGGGATGGAATCCACACTAAACAAACTGCTTAGCGATTACTCAGCTGGAAATGGGAAGGTTATTCCTGATCGTACCTTTGCTATCCAGGAGGCGTTACAAGCAGGAAAAGAAGGGGATTGGATTATCATTACGGGTAAAGGAATTGAGAGGTATGATCAAAAATTCGGACTGCCAACCATTTCTGACAAAGAAACGGTATTATATCTGCAAAATGAGGACCAAGGGGATTTTATCGGTTATTTTGATCAATAGTTGATATAACGAATCCAGCTTCCATCCATTCCACAGCCATTAGCGATTTTAAAATGGTGATTATTAACATTGTAACATTTGAGTAA
>NZ_JBFUIQ010000145.1:0-8774 GCF_056401795.1 Peribacillus sp. P4_D6 | reverse complement strand
GCCCCAGATGAATACAACGAATAATAATGAAAAATCAGCTGTCTTGTTCATGATTTTCCTCAGCCTTATTCAAACGAATGGCCCGTCTCGCCAACTCATCCGCGGACTTATTTTCGATATTTGGAATCCATTTCATGAAAAATAAATCAAGCCCGTCGGAAAGCTTTAACGCCCGTTCCAGCAAAAGGGCATACTTATTTTTTGCAAATCTTTTTTCAATGGCTTGGTTGATGGCTTGGGAGTCTGTACGAAAAGAAACGACTTGATACTTATTGGCCACACAAATCTCCAATGCTTTGATTAAGGCATGGTACTCCGCTTCATGGTTTTCCATATTTCCAAGCGGAAAGGAATGCCTCTCGACCACACCGTTATTATTTATGAAAACACCTGCACCGCTAGGCCCTGGATTGCCCGCACTGGCACCATCAATATACACTTCGATCAAGATGTGCTCCTCCTCGAGTTTAACTGTTTAAATGTTCGATATAATAACGTTTCATTTAAAATTAAGATTGAAACATGAGAATTTCAGGCTGATATGGGAACTATAATTAAAAAGATTGATTAAAATGCTTACAATATATTATAAAGGGTATGACGAAAAAAAGGTATGAAAATTGTAAGCTGTTCTGCATGAATCGTAAATGGATAAGGAGCTGGAAATCTTTGAAGGTAATTATGCAATGGACATATCAAGCTTCAAAAAAACCATCTGCCGATTTCGTTTCGGATTGGCTTGATGCCGGGACTGCACTGGTCATTACAGAAGATCTTGAAAAGGCAGGAAGGCTGAAAGAAGTGGAATTCAAGGATGAATTCGATACAACATGGAACAAGAAGGAGTTAAAGAAACTCCTGACGGAAATTGAGGAAGAACCGCAGGATGTGACGGTCTTCTTTGATGGAGGTTTTCAAAAAGATGAAAAGGTGGCAGGAATTGGTGTTGCCATTTATTATCGTCAAGGAAAGAAGTTCTTACGGTTACGCACCAATGTGAAATTGGAGCAATTCGAATCCAATAATGAAGCAGAATATGCGGCTTTTCATGAAGCGGTCAGGCAGATGGACGAACTTGGAATCCACCATCAAAGCTGTGTCTTTAAAGGTGATTCTCTAGTCGTCTTAAATCAACTTTCCGGTGAATGGCCCTGTATGGAAGAAAACTTAAATAAATGGCTGGACCGCATTGAAGCGAAATTGGATAAATTAAAGATCATTCCTGTCTGCAAGCCGATTTCTCGAAAGGAAAACCAGGAAGCCGATCGCCTGGCCACACTTGCACTGCAGGGAAAGGCCATTTTCAGTAAAATAGAAATTGCTGGGTCAAAGGAGCCATAACAACAATGAACAGGAAAAAAATATATGAAGAAGTGGAAGATGTTCTCGCTTCATTTTGCCAAGATTGTTTTTTAAGAAAGCATTTTCGAAAAGAGAAGGGGCGTACGTATGCCCATCAGTTCTGTATTTCAGAATGCACGGTTGGTGAAAAACTAAAACAGCTCGGCAATGAACTTAGTGACCGAACTTAATTGCTTTCATTAAGACACAAGAGAAAGAAGGATATGGTATTACAGATAAAAAATAGAGAAAAGTGTGAGAGCAATGAAAAATAGAAGAGGGAAGCATGTGAAACAGCCTCTTACCATACCCCCATAATGATTTCATAAGGGAAGAATTGAAAAAAGATGCATTTGCTTTAAGGGTAGAACATGTACAACCTAACGTAAATATTCAGGATAGAATCAACGAAGCTTCGCTTCATTTGAAAAACATCTTTCAAGATATACGTAAAGAAGGAAAAATACAGCTTGAAAAGATTGTATTGATTAAAGCAAAAGTTGCACCTGTCATTGCAGAAGCTGCAATGAACCCTGATATTTATTCCCTTTTCGATGAGCCGCATGCAGATCACGAGTACACGTATCGGCATAATAAAGATGTCGGGATAATCGCCACTTATCTAGGGATGAAGCTTGGATAATCCAAAGAAAACCTTTCAGCCCTGACTTTGGCAGCCATGCTGCATGATGTGGGGAAAACAAGGATTTCGGATAATATAGTGGAAAAACCGGGTAAACTGAATGAGGCAGAATATGAAGATATGAAACGCCATGCCATTTATGGATATGAATTACTTAAAAATATCCCTGGAATCCCACCATCGATTGCATTAACAGCCCTCCAGCACCATGAACGGGAAGATGGGCAAGGCTATCCTCAAGGGAAGAGTGGAAAGGATATCCATCTTCATGCGAAAATCGTCGCTATAGCCGACGTATTCCATGCGATGTCATCATCATCAGGCCATGCCGTTTTATAAGGTGATTGAGCAAATGAACAGGGATATGGTCAGTAAATTCAATCCTGAGATCCTAATGGAGCTTGTAAGCCGATTAATGTCCACGTTGGTAGGAAAAGAAGTCATCCTTACCAATGGACGATTCGGGACGATCATCATGATCGATCCATACAATCCCCATAAAGCTTTATTGAAAACCGGTACAGAGATCATAGATTTACGAATGGAAAAAGAATGGCAAATCGAATGAATCATCGGTTAATGGAAAAGAGCCCGATTATAAAAAATCGGGCTCTTCGTCATTCTGCTTTACCGAATCAAAATAGGTTTTGAGCATAACTTTATTTTCGCTGAAGTCTGCAATCGTATATTGATCAAGGACTTGAAGAAAAGCATCCAAGGCATTGTTAAGGACAAATTTCAATGAACAAACGGGAGAAATCACACAGTTATCGTGATCTTTAAAACATTCCACTAGATAAAAATCTTCTTCGGTTCTCCGCACAAGTTCCCCTACATTTATTTCAGCGGGTGATTTTGCAAGCCGGAAACCGCCATTTCTTCCACGTATCGTCTCAATATAGCCTAATTTACCTAGATTATGAACAATTTTCATCAAATGATTTTTAGACAGTTGATATACTTCAGAAATCTCTTTGATATTTGATAATTTGCTTTGGTCGTGGGTAGCCAGGTAAATCAACACTCTAAGTGAGTAATCGGAATAACTCGTCAACCTCATGTTTATCGCCTCACATTCTATCCCCATTTGACTATATCATAAATGTGAACATTTTATAAACATGAAAACTTATTATCTGAAAAGATGTATAAAAAATATTGCTTTTAATGCATTTAAGTTCTAATATAAACATGTATTCAAAATACTTGTTTATGAAAAGGGGTTTACCTATGCTATCCCAGAAAACTATCGATATTATAAAATCAACCGTACCTGTATTAGAAGTGCATGGTACAACTATCACAACTGTATTCTATAAAAATCTTTTCGAAGCACATCCTGAATTATTAAATGTTTTCAATCATGCCAATCAAAAAAAGGGACGCCAGCAAACTGCACTTGCCAACACGGTATTGGCAGCAGCTAAATATATAGATCAACTTGAAACGATTTTACCTGCCGTGAAGCAAATAGCACAAAAACATAGAAGCCTTGCAGTCAAAGCCGAACATTATCCGATTGTTGGTGAACACCTATTAGGCGCAATCAAAGAAGTGTTACAAGATTCGGCTACAGAAGAAATCCTTCAAGCTTGGGGAGAGGCGTACGGAGTCATTGCGGATGTTTTCATTAGCATCGAAAAGGAAATGTACGACGAAGCTTCCAATCAGGTCGGAGGATGGTCTGATTTCAAACGATTCACAGTGGTGGAAAAAGTACGGGAAAGTGACGTAATCACATCCTTTTATCTAAAGCCATCAGATGGAAATCAGGTTCCGGCATTTCTTCCAGGACAATATATTACCGTTCGGATCGAGATACCGGGTGAATCTCATTTATTCAACCGTCAGTATAGTTTATCTGATGTTCCGGGAAAAGATTATTTCCGTATTTCCGTTAAAAAAGAAAAGCCGGGAACCTCTCCTGATGGAAGGGTCTCTAACTACTTGCATGAATCCATTCAGATGGGTGACAGTATTGACGTAACGGCTCCTGCAGGTGATTTCACCATCGACTTGGATAAACGAACACCGGCAGTATTCTTGAGCGGAGGCGTTGGCATAACGCCTTTCATGAGCATGGTACATGCGTTGGCTGAAAAGACACCTGAGCGTGATGTACAATTCATTCATGCAACCGATAATGGCCATTTACAGCCGTTCAGAATGGAACTGACAGAACTAGGACACAAACTTACCGACTATCAATTATCCTTTGTCTTTAAAAATCCGAGTGAGGATGATAAGAACCTGCCGAATTTTGCAAAGCAAGGGTATGTAGATAAGGAATTATTGAGCAGTATTGTTAAACCTGAAGCTGATTATTATGTGTGCGGCCCTGTGCCTTTCATGAAGGCCATCATCACTTACCTGAAAGAGCTTGGGGTAGATACGGATAAAATCCACTATGAATTCTTCGGCCCAGCCATGGCGCTATAAGGTTCATTCATCGAAGGAATGTTATTGACATCAAGCAGATAATTTTGCATACTATATTAAAACAATGAACGTTGAGAGAAGATTAGTATGCGAGAATCACTGTGACAGAGAGCGGAGTCATTTGCTGGAAGGCCCGCGACAGGAATGCGCTGAACCTGCTTCTTGAGTCCTATGCAAAACATAGGCGCAAATCCTGGCGTTATCAGGCAAAGTGGAATGCATGAATTTGCATTCAATGAAGGTGGTACCACGGAGAGCAGCCCTTTTCGTCCTTATTTCGAGGATGAAAAGGGCTTTTTTTCATGTCTTAGATATTTATTGGAGGAAGTAATCGATGGAAAAGAAACGCATCGTTGTAAAGATAGGAAGTAGTTCTTTGACCAACACACAAGGTGAAATCGACCAGAATAAATTTTCCGATCATATCCAGGCAGTGGCAGCTTTAAGGAAAGCCGGACATGAAGTTGTCCTTGTTTCATCAGGTGCTGTAGCGACAGGTTTTCGCAAGCTTGGCTACCCTACGCGACCTGTCACTCTCAAAGGAAAACAAGCTGCTGCAGCTGTAGGTCAAAGCCTATTGATTCAATCGTATATGGAACAATTGGGGCATTTTGGAATCGTTCCGGCGCAGATTTTATTAACAAGGAAAGATTTCTCGAAAAAAGATCGATATAAAAATGCATATGCCACATTGATGGAATTGCTTGAACGCGGCATCCTTCCGATCATAAATGAAAATGATACAGTATCGGTCGAGGAGTTGACTTTTGGTGATAATGATATGCTATCCGCCTTGGTAAGCGGGTTAGTCCACGCCACGAACTTGATCATATTAACGGACATTAATGGGCTCTATGATTCCAATCCACAGACAAATCCAGGGGCGAAACGATTTGATGAATTATCCGAAGTTACGGATGATTTATTGCAAATGGCAGAAGGTGCAGGATCTAATGTCGGAACCGGTGGGATGAAATCGAAGCTGATTGCAGCGCAAACGGCATTGTCACTAGGGGTGAAAGTATTCATCGGATCTGGTTTGGGGAGTGATAAACTTCTAACTATCCTTGAAGGCAATGGTGATGGCACATATATAGGGAATGAAGACATGGCGATGGTAACGAAAAACAAACAATGGATATCCCTTCATTCAAAAGTATCCGGGAAAATTTTCGTTGATGAAGGTGCCGAAAGGGCCTTAGTTTCAAATGGAAGCAGTCTGCTGCCAGCTGGAATTTATGAAATTAAAGGAGTCTTCAATAAGGGTGATGTTGTCGAAGTCTTTGGTGCAAATGGGTTATTAGGGCGGGGTGAGGTCCTTTATTCCGACGAAGAATTAAAACAGGCGATGGGAAAGAGGACATCCGAGCTTATAATCACTTCCATAGAAGTTATTCATCGCGATAAATGGGTGAAAGCATAAAAAATCAATTTCAAGAAAAAAGGGGGAATTTAGAAATGAGTGAAGTGACGGCGAAAGGAAAGGCAGCCAAAAAAGCCAGTTATCAGCTAATCGGATTGAGTACGGAAAAGAAGAATGAGGCTCTTGGGAAAATTGCTAAACAACTTATTATCGATAAAGATTTTTTGATAAAGGAAAACCAAAAGGATCTGGAAGATGGCAGGAAAAAAGGTCTCAGCGAGTCTATCTTAGATCGAATTATGTTGAATGGTAACCGTATTGATGACATGGCAGCGGCCATTATGCTTTTAATCGATTTAAATGATCCGATTGGGGAACGCTTGGAAACGATTGAAAAAGAGAATGGTTTATTGATTAAAAAACAACGGGTGCCTATCGGGGTAATCGGAATGATTTATGAAGCAAGGCCGAATGTGACCATCGATGCAGCTACATTATCCTTGAAAACGGGGAATGCTGTCATCTTAAGAGGCAGCTCGTCAGCCAAATACTCCAATATCGCACTAGTCTCTTCCATTCATAAAGCATTGGAGAATACGGAAATCCCTGTAGAAGCTGTTCAGTTGATCGAGGATACGAGTCGTGAAACCGCTAAGGAACTTTTTCATCTAAATGACTATTTAGATGTCTTGATTCCACGCGGCGGAAAGAACTTAATTGAAACGGTGATTAAGGAGTCCACTGTCCCCGTCCTTGAAACAGGAGCAGGCAATTGCCATATCTTCATCGATCAGACCGCAGATATCACGATGGTCGAGAAAATTGTCTTAAACGGTAAAACTCAGCGACCATCCGTATGCAATGCCATTGAAGGGCTTCTGATCCATGAAAAATGGTTTGAAGAAAATGGAGTGCGTATTCTGGAACTCCTGGACGAAAAGGGTATTGAATTATATGGAGATGAAGCGGTTTGCTGCTCCTTTCCGAGAGCGAAAACGGCTACGGAGGAAGATTGGTCAACTGAGTACCTGGCTTTAAAACTCAGCGTGAAAACTGTAAAAGGTGTATCCGATGCCATTGATCACATAAACCGATACGGTTCCAAGCATTCTGAAGCAATCCTAACGAGGGATGAACAAAATGCTTACGCATTTTTGAATAAAGTGGATGCCGCAGCCGTTTATCACAATGCTTCCACCCGTTTTACCGACGGCTTTGAATTCGGTTATGGCGCAGAAATCGGCATTTCCACTCAAAAGCTGCATGCACGCGGACCAATGGGTTTACCTGCCTTAACATCAAGCAAGTACTTCATATACGGCCAGGGGCAAATCCGGGAATAGAATTCATTTCTTTCATGGAAGGTTATTAAACCTCAATTAAGGGTATTGTACAATACATTACTTTTAAAGGAGCAGATACCATGGACAAGAGGTTTATAGCAATATATGATAATGAAAACGAAGCGACTTCAGCAGTCAAAAATTTAAAGGAACAAGGATATACATCCGATCAAATATCAGTAGTGGCAAAAAACATCGATAAATTACCAACTGAAGCAGAGGAAGTCAGCCCGGCAAAAACTGATGGGTTAGTAGCCGGGGCAGCAGCCGGCGGAGCTGTCGGATTGACAGGCCTGCTTATTGGAATGAGTGCATTGGCCGTACCAGGAATAGGTCCGATATTGGCAGCGGGTCCGATTTTCACCACATTTGGCGGAGCCGCAGCCGGGGCAGCATCGGGAGCAGGCGGATTGAGAAAGCCATTATTGGACATTGGACTGGAGGAAGCCGAAGTCGATCAATATCTAGAGGATATTAAGGCAGGGAAAATCCTTGTCATCGCCGATCCTTTTTAAGTTCGTAAGTAAAACCACCTTGAATGAACAGACTTATGATGTTTGAGAACTAAACTCCATAAAAAATCAAAATTAAACAGCTCTTATTTATTGATAAACCCCGTTCAGGATTCTTGAACGGGGTTTATCTGTTTGTAGGCTAATTTTATTGTCACTAACGATAAAATCAAAAGGAATTCCACATTTGTATGAAGAATAAAAGGAATATAGTCCTGTTAGCGTGAAAGGAAGGGGAATTATGGAAAATAACGTAGATGGAAGCCGCCCTTTAAGAAATTAAAGAGGCATGATGAATTTCACCATAAGGATCATTATGATGATGTTGATGTTAAAAATCGTTCTCTAGTTTTAAATGAGATGACTGAATGTCCATTCTTTTTGTAATAATTAATATCAATCGGAATCCTTAAAAACCCAGGATAACAGGGTTTTTTATTTTTCAAAATGAAAAATCTTAATAAAATGCAGAAATAACCTCAAGCGTACTTATGGCCATTACTTTTCTTATCGCGGCTTTAAATGAAAACTTTTGCGGCGTATTAGCTACCTTTATTATATCTCGTCCTTATTTGACCTGGCTAGAATAACAGGTTGCCAGAGCTTACATCCAATAAGCCAAATTGATTTTACGCTGGAGGTGGGTATTTTGATAAAAATAAAACTCGTTGTTCCCCGAAAAGGGTATATTACGGATGCTTTTGAAAGATTTGAGGAGTTCAACAAGTTGGAAGAATCGGAAAATGGTGGTAACGTTTCAGTGAAGTTTGTTTTAGAGGAGGTAGTTGAGGATGCCGATAAGATTGGGAAGTTGAAACTTGATGCCGATGTAATCATCTCAAGGGGATTAATCACGAAACTATTAAAAGAATGCAATGAATCCATTCCTATCGTTGATATTCCTGTGCAGGGCATTGACCTCATTCGTTCCCTGCATGATTGCAAGGCACGTTTCGGCAGTAAAAAAGTGGCCGTCATAGGAGCTTTGAATATGATTTATGGCGTGGAAAACCTTTCGGATATCGTTGATTTGCCAATTCAATCCTATATATTAAATGATATCGAGTCCTCAGTCAGTTTAGTGGATTTAGCCGCCAGAGATGGCTGTGAGGTTGTGTTAAGTGGGTTAAGTA
>NZ_JBFUIQ010000144.1:0-8777 GCF_056401795.1 Peribacillus sp. P4_D6 | reverse complement strand
AAACGGGTCATACTGTACATGCACAGACGGTCATCTTCGCAACTGGTTATGAAGTCCAAAAAGAAGTGAAGGATAAAAATGCAGTGGTTCTTAGTTCATATGCCATAGCAACAAATCAAATAGCCGATCAAGCTCAATGGCATGATAATATGATGATTTGGGAAACGGAACGGCCTTATTTATATGCAAGAAAAACTCCTGGCAATCGAATTATCATTTGTGGCCTTGWTGAATCGACCGGTTATCTGGAGAAAAGGGTTCCAATGATTTTGAACAATAGAGATAAATTAATAAAGCAGCTTGTCAATCTGTTTCCAGAATTAGAGAATCGGATCTGGGCTGATTATTATTGGGGAGCTTTATTTTGTGAGATCCATGATGGTTTACCGACAATAGGAATGTATCCTGACCATCCTAATTCTACTTCTTATTGGGTTATGGCGGGAATGGGACGGTTTACAGTGTCAACCGTTCCCAAAATAATCAGGGATTAAGGCATTTTTCAAAAAGTATTGTCCATTAAGACAGGTATCTCTTCATCTTGAATAGAATTAAGTAGACAGCTGAATATACGGGAGGGATTCTTCGATGTGGTTTAAGGAATTGGAAACAGAAAGACTGCATTTAATCGAAATAGGTCACCATCATGCCGAGAGTCTGTTTGAAATCCTCTCTAAAGATGAAGTGACCAAATATGATGGGATAGAAAGTCTAACTCTAGTAGAAGATGCCCGCCGCTTAATCGACTCGTTTAAAAGTGCTTATATAAACAAACGAGGGATGCGGTGGGGAGTCATTCTAAAGGATTCAGGCAAGTTCATCGGTACTGTTGGCCTGCATCAATTGAGCCTAGCCAACAAACGCACCGAAATAGGATATGAAATCCATCCTGAATATTGGAGGAAACACTTTACGTCTGAAGCTGTCAGCGTAGTATTGCGCTATTGCTTTGAAGAATTGAGACTTAACAGAATCGCCGCTTTAACTTTCAAGGATAATATTGCATCCAGAAACCTTCTGAAGAAATTTGGATTCAAAGAGGAAGGCAGTCTCAGAAGTTATCTATTTCTTCGTGATCAGTACCATGATGCCCTGGTATTTTCCTTGTTGAGTACGGAGTATTGCCAGTTAAGGCAACAAAGTGTTCAGGAATCATATAGATTTTAGTTTGGTATAGAAGATTGCAGCTGGCCCAAAGTGCCAGTTTTTTTATTTGCAGATGATTTTATATCAGTAAAGGGCAATATACATATTTTTCATGTTAAAATGGTATGCGAATTCATTAATCAGTCCGGATGGACATAAAAAGGAGCAAAATCACTGTGAAGATATTATTTCCGTTGCTTGCGGTCCTGGGCGGAATCACCATTGCCATACAAGGACAAATCAATGGTGGATTAGGAAAAAAAGTGGGGGTCATTGAAGCTTCCTTCATTTCGTTTGGAATCGGGACTCTTGCTTTATTATTTATTGTTTTGTTTGCGGGAAATGGAAATATTTCTGCCATCGCGTCTGTACCCAAATGGCAATTAACAGGCGGGCTGTTAGGGGCTATTTATGTCATTGTGATCGTATTGGTCGTGCCTCGGATTGGAGTGGCACCGGCATTGGTCGGGGTTATAGCAGGCCAGATAATTATTGGGGCAGTCATTGACCATTTCGGTTTATTCGGAGGCGTACGCATCCCATTGGATGCGAAAAAGGTGGCAGGAATTTGTTTACTTTTCGTGTCATTATATTTGTTTAATCATAAATGAAGAAGGGGCATTTTTCATTGAAAAGACGGGTACATATAGGGGAATATCTCTATTCCCCTATAGTTAATGGCTATTATTTGGAGATTGATTAAAGAGAACTAAATATATTAATCAAGTAATGCATTATTCTGCTAAAATATATTGTTTGAGAGGGGATGGTTTGCTAGGAAAGTTGTCTTAGTAATCAACCTGATGTGAATTATTAGAATATTGAGAAATAAATAGACAAGAGAACCTATATGAATACTGATTTAGAGGGGTTTGTAAAAACACCTGGAAGTCGGAAGTCCTTTTAGGTGATCATTTCTATTTACCTAGTATCTAGATCGAATTGATTAGCAATTAATTACTATATTGTGAAAAAGTACTCACCGGTTTATTGATTTTTTGGTTTATTCGTAATATACTTAAAATTCAACATCTTTAATTCGAGGTATAGTATCCTTGGCGAGGTGAAAAAAAGGTGATTTTATACCTAGTAAACTGCATTAATTGCTTTTTTTAGGTAGAAATTAAGATTTATGCAAACGGTTCGCTAATTGTTTTTGGTGAATTCCTGCAATGAATGCTTCTGCTTTTCCTCGCAATCATTATATGTACTATACGGAAGATTAATAGGTGTTAGAAGGATAATCTCTTAAATGGGAATATTCTAAGAAAGATTAAAGATGAGGGGGAATATTTTTTGAAAAAGTCTAAATTTTCAGTGCTTGCTCTTCTTATGGCCATCATGCTTATGCTTGCGGCATGCAACGGCGGTTCGAAGGAAACTTCGAATGAAAAAGAAGGGGGCTCGGGTGACTCATCCGGATTAAAAGTATTAAACGTAAACAATTCGAGTGAACCTGGTTCGCTTCACCCTGCAAATGCTCAAGGTACTCATGAATCATGGATCCTTGAACATACGTTCGAGGGGCTGACAAAGAAAACTGAGGAAGGCAAAATCGTCTCTGGTTCTGCAGAATCATGGGAAATCAGTGAAGATGGATTAACTTGGACATTCAAATTGAAAGATGGTTTGAAATGGTCAAATGGAGATCCGCTTACAGCCAATGATTTCGAATACGCTTGGAAATATGCTTTGAAACCGGAGACGGCTGCAGATTATGCTTACCAACTTTATTATCTTAAAGGCGGGGAAGCATACAACAGTAAGAAAGGGAAGGAAGAGGACGTAGGGGTTAAAGCGACAGACGAACATACATTAGTCGTTACTTTGGAACAGCCTACACCATATTTCCTTGACTTGACTTCTTTCTATACTTTCTATCCAATCAATAAAAAGGTACAGGAAGAAAATCCAAAATGGGCTTTGGATGCAAAAACTCACGTTTCAAACGGGCCGTTCAAATTAACGGAATGGAAACATAAAGAAAGCCTGAAAATCGAAAAGAATGAAAATTACTACGATAAAGATAAAATCAAATTGGATGCGGTTAACTTTGCTCTAATTGAAGATGAAAATACAGCATGGCAAATGTATCAGAGTGGCGAATTGGACCTCGCTTATCCACTGCCAGTGGATATTCAAGGTCAAATGGTCAATTCTGATGATAAAGAATTCAAAATGGGCAAAGAACTTGCCGTTTACTATTACAACTTTAATACAGAAGTGAAACCTTTCAATAATGCTAAAGTAAGGAAAGCGCTTTCAATGGCTATCGAGCGTCAAAAAATCACCGAAAATGTTGCTCAAGGCGGACAAAAGCCTGCTTTCGGCGTAGTCCCTCCGGGTATTCCTGATGCATCTGGAGATTTCCAGGAAAATACAGGTAACCTATTTAAGGAAGATGTTAAAGAAGCTAAGAAATTGTTAAAAGAAGGACTTGCTGAAGAAGGCATGAAAGAATTACCTGAGTTTTCAATTTTGTATAACACTTTAGATTCACACAAGAAAATTGCTGAAGCGGTTCAAGGAATGTGGCGTGATAACCTGGGTGTTGAAGTGACACTTGAAAATGCGGAATTCCAAGTTAAGCTTGACCGTGAAAAAGCTGGTGACTTTGAAATTTCCCGTGCAGGATGGGTTGGTGACTATGTTGACCCGATGACATTCATGCTTTGGGAAACGGACGGCGCCTATAATGATGCAGGTTGGTCAAACAAAGAATATGATAATTTATTAAAAGAAGCAAAATCTACAATGGACCCAAAAGAACGCATGGATGCTTTGCATAAAGCAGAGAAAGTCATGATTGACGAAATGCCGATCCTTCCGGTTTACTTCTATACAAAACCATATATGGTTAAATCGAATGTTACTGGAGTTTATGCTCCAATTAACGCTTATCCGAACTTTATTTACGCGGATAAAAAATAATAGAAGGATAATAGTGAAATGGGAGGTATGTCCGATTAAGGACATACCCCATTTTTCAATTGCGAATTTGAATATTTCATGCATTCATTTCCGTTTTCAACTTCTTAGAAAATCGATGATTKGGGTGATTACCATGTTGAGATATACATTAAACCGTTTTAAATGGGCGATTATTACTTTATGGGCTGTTATTACATTAACGTTCATCATAATGCATACGATTCCGGGAAATCCATTTGCAAAAGAAGGAGCCATGCCTCCTGCTGTTTATGAAAACCTTCAAGTCCACTATGGATTGGACAAGCCGTTGTTGACCCAATATGGGAATTATTTATTGGAAGTCGTTCAATTTGATTTTGGTCCTTCATTGAAATCTTCATCCATTTCCGTGAATGATTACATTTTGAAGGGGTTTCCGGTGTCCTTGCACTTAGGGGCACAAGCTTTGGTGATTGCCATCTTCTTTGGCCTCATTTTGGGTGTCGTGGCATCACTGAAAAGAAATAAATGGCCCGACTATTTATCAATGATCATTGCCATCGTAGGGATTTCCGTTCCTAACTTTATCCTGGCGACTATTTTAATCAATTACTTTGCAATTAAATGGAATATATTCCCTGTTGCTACATGGGCGACATGGCAGCATACCATTTTACCATCCATTGCCCTTTCCATGATGCCGCTTGCTTTCATCGCGAGACTGATGCGGACAAGCATGCTTGAAGTAATGGGGCAGGATTACATTTTGACAGCAAAAGCCAAAGGATTGAAACGGAGCGGTGTCATAATCAAACATGCGATTCGGAATGCGTTATTGCCGATTATCACGGTTCTGGGCATCCTTACGGCTAATATCGTGACAGGAAGCTTCATCATTGAACRTATTTTTGGTATTCCTGGCATGGGAGATATGTTCGTAAAGGGAATATCCAACAGGGACTACCCGGTGATTCTTGGTTCCACAATTGTGTATAGTGCGGTGCTTATTTTATTGATATTCATCGTTGATATAGCCTATACGTTGATTGATCCTAGAATTAAAGTGACGGGGGAGAAGAAATAATGGCAGATAAAGTGCATTTAACCGAAGATATGTTCCAACCCGCCGAAGGCAACTTTAAGGAAGCTGAAAAAATAGCAAGACCTACAG
Organism: Peribacillus sp. P4_D6; assembly: GCF_056401795.1. Taxonomy (NCBI): domain Bacteria; kingdom Bacillati; phylum Bacillota; class Bacilli; order Caryophanales; family Bacillaceae; genus Peribacillus; species Peribacillus sp. P4_D6. Next base: position 3,550 of record NZ_JBFUIQ010000144.1, on the reverse strand, counting down.
TTTCATATTGGTCTGACGTCTGGCGTCGATTTAAAGAAAATAAGCTGGCGATGACGGGGTTTGTTCTTATAATCCTCTTGGTCTTGATGGCGATTTTTGGTCCGTACATTAACGGATATACTTATTATGGACAAGATTTCGAGAAAAAGAATCTTAGCCCAAATAGCGAGCATTGGTTTGGAACGGATTCATCAGGAAGGGATCTATTTACGCGAGCTTGGTACGGTGCAAGGATATCCTTGTTCATTGGATTGATGGCAGCGCTGATCGACTTTTTAATTGGTGTCCTTTATGGCGGGATTTCTGCCATTCGCGGTGGACGCACGGATAATATCATGATGCGTTTCGCTGAGGTGATCTATGCGATTCCATACCTATTGATGGTTATCTTAATGATGGTCGTATTAAAACCTGGTATTCTGCCGATCATCATTGCGATGTCGATTACGGGGTGGATTCCGATGGCGCGACTGGTCCGGGGCCAGGTTTTACAACTGAAAGAGAATGAATATATCCATGCTGCAACAATCTCTGGAGCCAATACGAGCTGGACTTTAAGAAAACACATGATTCCAAATACAATGGGACCGATCCTTGTCAATTTAACGTTGACTGTACCTACTGCCATTTTTGCCGAAGCTACACTTAGCTTTTTGGGACTGGGAGTTCCGGCACCTCAGGCAAGCTGGGGAACATTGACAAGTGATGCACTGGGAAGCATTCTGGTAGGGAATTTCTATCAACTGTTAATCCCGGCAATATTGATTTCCTTAACGATGTTCGCGTTCAATGTGGCTGGTGACGGATTGCAGGATGCCTTAGATCCAAAACTACGGAAATAAATGAGTCCTAACATAATGATTTGATATTACTAGAATAGGAGGGACGATGATGGAGAACCTATTAGAAGTCAACGATTTACAAATCACCTTCCATACTTATGCAGGTAAAGTGCAAGCGGTTCGCGGTGTGAACTTTGGCGTGAAAAAGGGGGAAGCCGTTGCGATTGTTGGGGAGTCCGGATGCGGCAAAAGTGTTACAGCGAAATCTATCATGAGATTATTGGAAACACCCCCGGCAGAGTATGGAAAAGGGTCGATAAACTTTGGCGGTAAAGACCTTCTTAAAATGAGTGAAAAGGAAATGCAGAAGATTCGCGGGAATGAAATCAGCATGATTTTCCAGGATCCGATGACTTCGCTCAATCCAACGACAAAAATCGGCAGCCAGATCATGGAAGGCATTTTAAAGCATAATAAAAATATGTCCCGAAATGATGCATACGAACGGGCGTTGGAAACACTGAAACTAGTAGGTATTCCACAGCCGGAAAAAAGGATGCAGCAATATCCGCATGAGTTTTCAGGTGGTATGCGCCAAAGGGCAATGATAGCGATGGCCCTTGCTTGTGAACCGAAATTACTGATTGCCGATGAACCTACAACTGCATTGGATGTAACGATACAAGCGCAAATTTTGGAACTGATGAAAGATATCCAACGAAGAATGGATACTTCCATCATTTTAATCACTCATGATTTAGGTGTGGTAGCGGAAACTTGTGAACGGGTAGTCGTCATGTATGCAGGCAAGGTAGTGGAGACGGGTACGGTAGAGGCAATATTTTCAAACCCGCAGCATCCTTATACAAGAGGTTTGCTTAAAACGGTGCCGAGGCTGGATATGGAAAAAACGGCTCCGCTGGTTCCGATTATCGGATCACCACCTGATTTATTGGATCCGCCGAAAGGATGCCCATTTTACCCAAGATGTGAATCAGCAATGAAAGTGTGCAAAGACCATGATCCGGAGCTTGAAGTAGTGGAAGAAGGTCAGACAGCCGCATGCTGGCTGCACCACCCGATGGCCAAGGCAGCACAGGTACAAGCACCGACTAACGTATAAAGGAGGAGAACCAATGGTTTCACTGAAAAATAAGGCCGTAAAAGAAAAGACATACAACGAAAATTCTCCTCTTGTTGAAATAAAGAATCTGAAGAAGCATTTTCCTATCGGTTCTCAATCGCTGAAAGCGGTAGATGGTTTGGATCTCAAAATCTATCCAGGGGAAACTGTCGGTCTTGTTGGGGAAAGCGGTTGCGGTAAGTCGACTGCAGGTCGTACAATCACTCGATTATATGAACCGACAGATGGAGAAGTTCTTTTTCAGGGGAAAAATATTTTCGATTACAAACCTGGGGAAATGTCACATATCCGCCGTGAAATACAAATGATTTTCCAAGATCCTTACGCATCCTTGAACCCAAGGATGAAGGTGGAGGAATTGATTGGGGAACCACTTGCCATTCATGGGATATCAAAAGGTAAAGAGCGAAGAAAACGGGTGGAAGACCTATTAAAGCTGGTTGGTTTAAGTCCGGAACATATCACTCGTTTTCCGCATGAATTCAGTGGAGGACAGCGCCAGCGTATTGGAATTGCAAGGGCATTGGCTTTAAATCCTAAATTCATCGTTTGTGATGAACCAATCTCTGCCTTGGATGTTTCGATACAGGCCCAAGTGGTCAACTTATTAAAAGAACTGCAAAAAGAAATGGGATTGACTTATTTATTCATCGCGCATGATTTATCGATGGTCAAGTATATTTCAGATCGCATTTTAGTCATGTACCTTGGAAGAATGATGGAACTTTCGGATAGTGATTCTTTAACGAAAGATCCGCTACACCCATACACACAGGCCTTGCTATCCGCAGTGCCGATACCAGACCCGACTATTAAACGGGAAAGGATCGTCCTTAAAGGCGATGTACCAAGTCCGATCAATCCGCCGAGCGGCTGTGTATTTCGGACGCGCTGCCCTAAGGCGATGGAGATATGCTCCAGTGCTGTACCTGAATGGAAAGAACAAAAACCAGGGCATTTCGTTGCTTGTCATTTATATTGGTAAACAAAAAAACCAGTTGCATTTGCGACTGGTCTTTTTTTACACATTTATGTAAAATATTTTTAGAATAGAAACGATTATCAAATTATTTATCAGCATGTCAAAATAAAAAACTAGGAATCTGAAATTAAAACATATAAAATGTAATTATATGTAAATATAAAATTCTATTGAATGTTTCAATTTGTGAGAGAAGGAGGGACTGTTATTGTATTCCACGATAACTAGTGAGATCGTCGATCGTGTCATGATTGTTACTCTTAATCGTCCAGAGAGAATGAATGCTTTCAATGAAAAGATGTGTGAGGAGATGATTCGCGCTTTTAATGAAGCGGATGAAAATGATGACGTAAGAGCCGTCATATTAACTGGCGCTGGGGATGCTTTTTGTGCTGGAATGGATTTGGAAAAAGGTGCAGAAACGTTTATGGATCACACTCCTTTGGTTGAATATCGCGATGCAGGAGGAATGTTGTCATTACGGATTTTTGAGATGAAGAAACCTATGATAGCAGCCATTAATGGAGCGGCAGTCGGGATTGGGATAACAATGACTTTGCCCATGGACATTAGAATTGCTTCAACAGATGCAAAGATGGGTTTTGTATTTGCAAGGCGGGGGATAACGATGGAGGCATGCAG
>NZ_JBFUIQ010000143.1:0-8845 GCF_056401795.1 Peribacillus sp. P4_D6 | reverse complement strand
GTTACAACAGTTGCCAAAACCTTGTACCCCACCTGCTGCATCTCAATCGCTAATTCCCTTGCATCACTTGTACCCGCCAAGAACAAAATCATTTTGATGTCCCCACCGCTTGCCCATCATGATCATGGTGATGATCATGGTCGTGGTCGTGATGGTGATCATGATCATGGTCGTGGTCGTGATGGTGATGATGGTGAGCATGTCCATGTTCCTCGACATGTTTACGATAGTTTTCCAAATCACGCGCCCCGCTTGATTTGCCTTCACTGGCTTCAATTACTCGTTCTTGCAGAATGTTCTGTAAGGTTGGATGATATCCAAAATACTTTGCCAATATGAATTCTCGATCATGATATTGCTCTTGATAGCCTTTCAGCATATCCTCCATTCTTTCCATCAACACCCCAGTGAAGAGGAAATATGGCAACATCACAATTTTTTTTGCCCCTAATCGGATGCATCGTTCAATACCTTCATCCACGTGAGGGTCCGTTACACCCATGAAGGCTGTTTCAACCCATTTAACGCTTAATTTTTCCCATAATAATCGTGAAATTTTATATATATCACTATTGGCATCAGCATCACTGCCACCTCGGCCAATTAGCAATATCGCTGTCTCAGAATGTTCAGAGGTCGTATCGAATCCCGCTTCCTCAAGACGGTCTGTCAGGATCGTCAATACATCATGGTGGACCCCGATCGTTTGGCCGTATGTGAATTTCACTTCTGGATACTTGGTTTTCCCATCCTCTATTTCAGCTGGGATATGTAGTTTCGAATGTCCTGCATGCAACAAAATGATCGGTATGACGATAACTTCAGTAGCCCCTCGTTTTACACAATTATCGATTCCTTTGGATATATTCGGTGCCGCAAATTCCAAGAAGCACGTTTCCACTAGGAAACGCCCGTCCAATGCCGGAATCATATTTTCAATAAAATGACGGACTTCTTCATTTCCCGAAGCCAACCGGCTTCCGTGTCCTACGAACAAAACTGCTTTCATTTACTTTCCCCCTCTTGATTAGTCTTCACAAGGCGCAGGCTCTATGTTTATTTTGGGAGCGATGTCCTGATAAGAAAAATTCTGTATCTTTTTCGAACGTTTGAAGTATTTAAAAAGCCGCTCATTTGGATGGGCATTTTGCTTATACTCGCCGACAATGTCCGTGATCAGTTCTACAAGCTGTTCCGGTTCAATGCCTTCCGCTACCGGCTGACCCGGATGGGCTGTTCTTCCAACCGGTTTAGCTCCAAGAAATAAGTCGAACTTCCCTTTTCGGAAGACAATCCCGATATCATCCATCACAGCACTATAACAAGCCATCCCACACCCATTAAAACCTATGTTCAGTTCCTTGGGCATGCTCATTCCGCCAAGCACCCGGTGTATTTCGTCCGCATAAGGAATGGATTCCGCTTTTTCACCATCACAGAAATCACAGGCTTTTAATGTCAGTACATCCCCAATTGGCGACAAAAGAAAGTTTGCTGATTGCAATTTCCCTGTAATGACTTCCGGATCCATTGTCGGGATCTTTAAGACGATTTTATGATTTGGCGTATACTCCATCGTTCCCTTTTCCCCGACAACTTCCGCAAGTGTCATCATTTGTTTGGGAGTGAATTGTTTATTCGCCACACCTGGACTAACGGCAAGTTCAAATACCGACTCCATTTTTTGCTGAACAATCGGCTGAATGGACTGCTTAACGACTTGACCCTTGACTCTTGACAGGGCCTCCATTGCCATTTCATAGGAAGCTGGCTTCTTTTCTGGTGCTTTTGTAAGTAATCCAACTCCTCCAGCGGACTCGGTTAAGGCTTCTTGATCTAATGCCCACGGTTCCGCTTCTTTTTGCAGTCGCTGATGCGGCTTCAATGTTTGCTTTTCCGAATTCAGCGTATATTTTCTCTGATAGCCTCTTGGTGTGATGATTTTGTCATCATATAAAAAGGTGGATGAATTACCGATAATGACGGTTGTCAACATTCCAATATCGTGATTCAACATATCCTGCAAATTGGTTATGACAATATCCTGCCTATCGCGATAAGCACTTTTCACCAACCCGACAGGTGTATCCGGCGAGCGGTAGCGAAGGAGAATCTTCTGTGTTTCAACAATTTGCCGGGTCCGCCTGCCGCTGCGCGGATTATAAAGTGCAATGACAAAGTCTGCCATTGCAGCTGCTTCAACCCTTTTAGCGATCAGTTCCCAAGGAGTTAAATGATCACTGAGGCTGATCGTACACGAATCGTGCATGACGGGCGCCCCAAGTAAAGACGCACATGAGTTGATTGCAGAAATGCCAGGAATGACTTCAATGYCCACTCCAGTTTCTTCTTTCCAGCCTTTTTCAATCAATACTTCATAAACCAACCCTGCCATCCCGTAAACTCCGGCATCCCCACTGGAAATCACCGCCACTTTCTTTCCCAGCTCCGCTTGTTTCACTGCTTCCTGTGCACGTGATACCTCTTCAGTCATCCCCGTACTTATGATCGTTTGATCTGTTAGCAGTCCCTGAATGAGTTCAACATAAGTTTTATAACCAATGATGTAGTCACTTTCTTGAAGGGCTTCGACGGCACGTTTGGTAATGTGTTCAAAATTCCCGGGCCCAAAGCCCACGACGAATAATTTACCGTTTGTACTCATTAAGACATCTCCTTTTACGCTTTGTTCTTTGAAATACYCGTATGAGCAGGAAAATCTGGATTAGGGGTCATTTCCCCGTCATTGTACTGRTAGATCATCTGTGGAACAAACTCACCATCATCGATATTACTGACGATCTGCCGACCGAAATCAGGCGTTTCCACTCGATACCAGTTTCCTTGGGGATAGGCAATCACAACGCAGGCATCCTTACATCTTCCGTTACAGCGTGTCCTCGTTGTATGGATTTTCAGATCCAGTCCTTTTGAAGCAATTTCATCGCGAATCGCTTGGGTTACTTCTTCCCCGCCCTTTTTCATGCAGCTGCTCCCATTACAAATCAACAGATGCGTATTTGTACCCGTCAAGTTCCAAGTAGTCATCTTCTTCCTCCTGAGTTCAGGGAAAAGGCAAAATAAAAAACCTTAACATAAGAGTCAAGGTTTTAAAAAAACTATATGAATGAGGAGCCAAAGGCAAGCATGCCAAATCCTCCCAAAATCGTCATAGTCCTTCTACCTTTCCCTCCGAAAAGTATCATGCAATTTTAAAAGCAGGTTTCCTGGCTTACGCTTCATTTTACTTTGTCCCTTCCCGGCATCATGCCAGTGGCTATCGACAATTTCATCAGCGTTTACAGTAGCGGGGGCTGCATCGGATTTTCACCGATTTCCCTATTATCCCTTGCTTATTCACACAAGGGCACTTTTAAAATGAAATATTTGGTTTTATTATACATTTCCAACTAACTTAATCTATCATATAACAACTTTGTCAAAATTCAATAGTTTATTCCGACTGTTTAGAAAAGTTTAAACGTGTAAAACCAGTTACAATCCTTTCCTCGCAACAAATTTCGGCCTCCAAAAAAAGATAGTGTAGCTGGAATTATTTCTTTATGGTACACTATACGAGAATTTTCTAAATAATTACATAAGTTTCATGGTGTTGAATTTCTCGGAATTCAGCTTAAAAGGGAAGCCGGTGAAAATCCGGAGCGGTCCCGCCACTGTAAAGGGAAGTTCCATTACGTTAACTTTAATCCACTGTCAAATGAGATGGGAAGGATGTAATGGGATGATGAACCAAAGCCAGGAGACCTGCCATGAAGCGTGAAACTGTTTCAGCCTACGAGGATGGGCGTGCGGATCAGGCAAAATGGCCCATGGTTGGTTCATGCTGCAAAATTCCTGTTCATTACGCACTTCTTTCCTTTGAGAGAAGTGCTTTTTAGTTTGGGCGCGCCGCTTTTCTTCTCAAGATTGATCAGAACAATAAAAAGTGTTGAAAGGAGAAAGAATGAAAAGAACCAATTGGAAAATTATTTATTTTGTCATTTTACTGCTTTTTGTCCCGAAACGGGMATTGGCCATGCATATCATGGAGGGCTTTTTACCCATAGAATGGGCTATATTCTGGTGGGCCGTGACGCTTCCATTTTTAATCTTGGGTTACCGGTCCATTAGGTCCAAAGTAAGGGAAAACCCAGAAACAAAAATGATACTTGGCCTATCGGGCGCATTTGTATTTATATTATCGGCCCTAAAGATTCCTTCCGTTACGGGAAGTTCTTCGCACCCTACCGGAGTTGGTTTAGGTTCCATACTATTCGGACCATTGGCCATGAGTGTGGTCGGCTCCATCGTTCTGTTATTTCAAGCTGTTTTACTGGCACACGGAGGATTGACGACATTAGGGGCCAATGCATTCTCCATGGCCGTTTGCGGACCCTTCATTGCTTACTTTGTCTTCAAGGCCGCAACTAAATTGGGATGGTCTTTTTCACTTGCCGTATTCTTGGCAGCTGCTTTTGGGGATTTGGGCACCTATGTGGTAACTTCTGTTCAACTTGCTCTTGCTTTCCCTTCCGAGGTAGGAGGATTCATGGCCTCTTTCAGTAAATTTGCAGGGATTTTTGCCCTGACCCAAATTCCCTTGGCCATCAGTGAGGGGTTATTGACAGTCGTCGTAATGAATTTCTTGAAAAAATACAATCTAGGCGAATTGAAATTGCTGCGRGTTTTATCTAAGGAGGCCCGTTAAAATGAAAAAAAGTTTACTGCTGCTTTTCCTGGTTGTCATTCTTGCAACCTTACCGTTAATCACCCAACAAGGAACGGAATTTGGCGGTGCCGACGGCGAAGCTGAGGAAGCCATCACTAAGATCCATCCGGAATACAAGCCATGGTTCAACAGTATTTGGGAGCCGCCAGGTGCAGAAACCGAAAGCTTATTATTTGCGCTTCAAGCTGCAATCGGAGCCGGTTTCATTGGATACTTCATTGGTGTGATGAGACAAAGGAATAAGCAAACCAAACAAGAATTAGCCGAAAAATCGAAGCATGTTACTCATTGATAAATATGCCTATTTCAATGGGCTAAAGGATGTACATCCGTTGGAAAAGATGGTTTTTGCACTTTCTCTTTTGCTGTTTTCGTTAACGGTAAGGGATATGGCCGTTTCGCTCATCACTTTTACGGTGATGAGCGCTTTAATCATTTTCGCGGCAAAAATCCCGCTTTCTTATTATCTTAAATTACTTCTATTACCAGGATTTTTTATACTATCAGGAACCATTACCATCCTTTTTTCTTTCACTAGTAAATTCACTTCGATTTCRAATATATGGTGGTCCTGGAAGATCGGGAATTGGCAAATATTCATCAGCGATGACAGCTTTGGTACGGTGGCCAATTTGATCACTGTCGTATTCTGCAGCATCAGCTGTTTATATTTCCTTACCTTAACTACACCCATTACCGTCATCCTATCCGTGCTGCGAAAACTTAAAGTGCCTTCGTTATTGGTCGATTTAATAGAATTGACCTATCGATTCATCTTTATTTTTTTAGATACGGCTTTGGCCATTCACCAATCACAAGCTTCACGGCTGGGGTATGGTTCGTTTAGGAAAGGCATTCGATCTCTCGGATTACTAATTTCATCATTATTTTTAGGAGTATTGCAGCGCTCTGGACAGTTGACGATGGCCATGAACGCAAGAGGCTATCAGGATAACCTTTCCTATATCGAGGATACTTACACCTATTCCTCACGCAATTGGCTGATCGCGATTGTCATACTAGGAAGCTTAATCCTTATTAATGGATATTTGTAAATTGGAGGCAACCCAACAATGGACGAGCATATTTTTCATATAGAAGGCCTCACCCATCAATTCGCAGATRGAACCTTCGCTCTAAAAGGACTTTCGCTAACGATCCAACAAGGTAAAAAAATTGCTTTATTAGGCAATAATGGTGCTGGCAAATCAACTTTATTCCTCCATTTAAATGGTCTATTACAACCTACTGCAGGAAAGATCAGATTTAAGGGCAAGAAAATGAAATATGACCGGAAAGCATTATTATCATTACGAAAGCAAGTCGGTATCGTTTTTCAAGATCCCGACTCTCAGCTCTTTTCCGCTAATGTACAACAGGATATATCGTTTGGACCAATGAATTTAGGATGGGATAGAATTACAGTCCAGGAGAAAGTAAATTGGGCAATGGCTGAAACGGAAGTAACCGAACTAAAAGACAGACCTACCCATTTTTTGAGCCTTGGGCAAAAAAAACGGGTCGCCATCGCAGGGGTACTTGCCATGGAGCCCGATGTCTGGCTCCTGGACGAGCCTACCGCTGGATTGGATCCTTATTTCTCAAGACAGATCATGAATCTGCTGGACAGTATCCACCACCCTGACAAAACGATAATCCTCTCAACTCATGATGTTAATTTTGCTTACCAATGGGCTGATGAAATCGTGGTCATGAACGATGGTAAGGTCATATACCAAGGGGACCCTGTTTCCGTTTTCCATGATGAAGACGTTTTGCTGCAGGCACATCTGGAGAAACCGTGGGTTTTTGAAATGTTTCAAGCCCTTCTTCAATCAAGGAATCTTGCAAAAAGGGACCTTTTCCCAAGAACAAAGGAAGAATTGCTTCAAAACTTGGAAACAGAAAAAATTTATTAATTAAGATCCCCTAGCTTCTGTTTCACCTTTCCAGAAGCTAGGGGACCCGATATATCTTTAAAATATTCAGCGATAATCCTTGTTCAAAAACAAAAACCTCAATATTACTTTTCTTCCTTCTCTTTTTTAATCTCAATATCTCTTCCGTTCACATCATCAATGACTGCCTTTATCTCGCCTTCCGCATAAGTATCCGAGACTTGTTCGTGGGTTTGAGCCAGTCCAGAAGATAAAGGATCTTCACGTTTATAATCGCTGACATCATATATTCTCCCGGCAACTTCTGAAGATTCATTTTTTGATTGCTTCCTATCCATTTGTTTCACTCCTAGTTTCTAAATTATCATTGCAGTATTAAAGACAAAGGTATTTTGTGTAAAAAACGAAGCAATATTCAATAATGATGAAAAAAGGGGGGGAAAGACGAAAAAAGCTTACAAGTAAAATCCCCTTTCAAGGACTTACTTGTAAGCTTAATGAACTTAGGCTTCCTTTTTCACATCCACATTATCGGATGGGTCACCCCAACATTCCACATTCTTCAAACCTTTAATATTGTTCACATGGAAAACTGGATTTTTCCCACTTTTCTTTTGCTTTTGATAATCCGCCAGTGCAGCAAAAGCAATTTTCCCTAGTAATGCTATGGCAATCAGGTTGATAATGGCCATAAGGGCCATAAGCAAGTCAGCCAGTCCCCAAACAAAATCCAGTGAGGCAAGCGAACCGAATATCACCATTCCTACGACTGCGACACGATAGACATTCAGCCAAACCTTATTTTCATTGATGAAGCCGATGTTCGACTCTCCATAATAATAGTTGCCCACAATGGAACTAAAGGCGAATAAAAGTACGATAATGGCAAGGAAAATACCTGCCCAAGATCCCAATGCCGTTCCGAGGGCATTTTGGGTAAGGACGATACCGTCCGTTTCCTTGGATGTATAAAGACCGGAAAACAAAATGATGAAGGCTGTCGAGCTGCAAATGATGAGCGTATCGACAAAAACACCTAGAGACTGAATGAGCCCTTGTTTGACGGGATGACTGACATCAGCCGTCGCACCAGCATTTGGTGCACTACCCATCCCGGCTTCATTTGAAAATAGGCCGCGCTTGATTCCCTGCATCATGGCAGCTCCCAGTACTCCGCCAGCAACTTCTTTTATTCCATGGAATGCACTTTCAAAGATCAAAGCAAAAACACCAGGTAACTCGGTAATGTTCATGATGATGATAATCAACGCCACTATTACATAGGCTCCAGCCATGATCGGAACGATGACTTCAGAGACTTTTGCAACCATTTTGATCCCGCCAAAAATGATGACAGCCGTGACCATAGCCAAGATGATTGCCGTAACCCACTTTTCAATCCCAAACGATTCATTGAATGCGCTTGTAATCGTATTGGCTTGTACCGAGTTGAAAGCCAATCCAAATGTAAGCGAAATCAACACGGCGAAAGTGATTCCCATCCAACGGGCATTCAATGCCTTTTCCATATAATAAGCAGGACCGCCGCGGAATGCATCCCCATCCTTGACTTTATAGATTTGAGCAAGTGTACTTTCAATGAATGCGGAAGCAGATCCGATCAATGCTATTAACCACATCCAGAAAACGGCTCCAGGTCCGCCCGTCGTGATCGCGATGGCAACACCTGCAAGGTTACCCGTTCCTACCCGCGACGCCGTGCTTATGCAAAATGCCTGAAAGGATGTTACACCTTTTTTATCCGCAGTGGCCCCTTCTCCCAAAAGCCTGAACATTTCCCCTACCATTCTGAATTGGACAAACTTCGTGCGGATGCTAAAATAAAGACCCAATCCAACCAACATGATGATCAATATGGAAGACCATAACACACCATTAGCCTCACTAATAAATTTTTCTAATAATTCCATTAAAACAAACCCCTCTACTTAACTCTGATTATTATTATAAAAACATATACAACTATAATTTATTTCCCCGTGCATCGAGAAGATAAACAAAAGAAGCCCGTAAAAAAAAGGAAATTCCACAATGAATCTCAAATACAATAATATATTATATCCTAACACTCCATTTTTTTCATTCATGAATTGGTGGAATCAATCGAAAAATATAATATATCAGTATCATTTCCTATAGATAATAATCATACTTCCTCACTTCATTTAACACTTCAACGTTAATTATACTCATATTC
>NZ_JBFUIQ010000142.1:0-9028 GCF_056401795.1 Peribacillus sp. P4_D6 | reverse complement strand
GTTAGTTGAATTAATAAAAAAGGCGAAGTATGATCCTGTATTGGTCATGTTTGATGATAGCGGTTTTATAGGAGAAGGATCAGGCGAACAGGCAATGAAGGTAGTTGCCGGACACCCTGATATTGATGTCCTTGGCGTGATAGCGGTCGCATCAAAGACTAGAAGGGAAGAGTGGACCAAGGTGGATATCTGTATTGACCGTGATGGTAATTTGACACCGAACGGGGTTGATAAATACGGCGCCGAGGAATTTGAGCTGGGCAAGATAACAGGAGATACGGTGTATTGCATCGATCAATTACATGTTCCCATAGTAGTTGGGATAGGGGATATCGGAAAAATGTCCCATCAAGACGATTTTAAAAGAGGAGCACCGATAACGAAGCTAGCGGTGGAAATCATATTGGAAAGGAGTGGTCATGGTGACTTCAGAAAAACCTCAAAACATGATGCCGATTCCGAGTAGGGTAGCGGAAGTTGACGCATACATGGAAGAGAAAGTAGGTCTAGGCGTCAGCTTTGACTTAGGAGTAAGAAAGATAAAGGTCTTAAGAAAAGATGTGCATCTTTACTATATAAACGGGCTGACGGATACGGAGTACATCATTGATATCCTCGATTCTCTCATTCATAACAAAAATGCCGATATCGTGTCTACTAAAGTTTTTGATGTAGTCAAAGACTTGCTCGTACACCAATCCGTTCAGGAAATAAAGACGATGGATGAGCTTGTTGATCAGGTATTATCCGGTTTAATCGTCGTTGTTGTTGATGGTAAACCAATTGGGCTGGTCGTGGATGTCAGGAGTTATCCCGGGAGACAGCCAGTAGAACCAGATACCGAAAAAGTCGTCCGTGGATCAAGGGATGGTTTTGTCGAGAATATCATCATAAACACGGCGATAACCAGAAGAAGAATCCGGGATGAAAGATTACGTTTCGAAATGCTGCATGTGGGGGAACGATCGAAATCGGATATATCCATCGGCTACATTAAAGATATTGCCGATCCGGATTTAATAGAAATCGTTCGTAAGGAATTGAATAATATTGAGGTTGATGGCATAACGATGTCTGATAAAACGATCGAAGAGTTCATCGTAAAGCAAAGGTATAACCCATACCCGCTTGTCAGATATACGGAACGGGCTGATGTGGCGGCAACGCATTTGCTTGAGGGCCATGTCCTTATTTATGTGGATACCTCACCGAGTGTCATCATTACCCCGTCCACCCTTTTCCATCACATGCAACACGCCGAAGAGTATCGGCAGGCGCCTGCCGTCGGGACCTTGGTGCGCTGGGTCCGTTTTCTCGGGATTTTCGTTTCGTTATTCTTGCTGCCGATATGGTTATTGTTCTGTTTAGAGCCTTCCCTCCTGCCGGAGAAGCTCGAGTTTATCGGGCCGAATGATAAAACACATATACCCATTGTGATCCAAATCTTCATTTCCGATATTGGGATAGAATTTTTAAGGATGGCAGCCGTTCATACCCCGACCCCGCTTTCCACGGCAATGGGCTTGGTTGCGGCAGTTTTGATAGGACAGATAGCGATAGATGTTGGCCTATTTGTTCCTGAAGTGGTTCTCTACGCTTCCGTAGCGACAATAGGTACATTTGTCACACCGAGTTTAGAACTAGGAGTTGCAAATAAAATTACCCGTTTAGCACTGATAGTCTTGGTCGCATTATTTAAAGTGCCGGGCTTAGTCATAGGCATCACACTCTATTTGATCATGCTCACTAGTATAAAAACATTAAATACACCTTATTTATGGCCGCTTCTCCCGTTTCAGCCGAAGGCCTTGTCACATATAATATTAAGAAGACCTTATCCTGGTACAATAGAACGTCCGAGCATTGTACATCCCCAAGATCTATATAGACAGCCGAGAAAATCTAAAGGTTGATGTTGTCGAAAAGTTGTGGTAATTTATTTTTATTCGGATAAAGCGATAAAGTTGGGCTTAACAAAGAGATAAAGCTACTATGACTCTTTGGAGTTTAAACCAATCTGTCTTTCCCTTCGAACTACTAAGCAGTCATAGATAACAATATATTTACATGGGATAATTGATTCGGATGAGGCTGGATTATATAGAAGACCCTTTACAGCAGGTTTTCTTTATTTGAGGCTGCCTCATTTCTTATTAATAGTTTTAAGTCAGGAAGGTGAGGCTATCATGCATTTGTACGGAACCGGCGGTGTCAATGAACGTGGACATCTGGAGATTGGCGGAGTGGACACGATTGAATTGATCGAACAATTTGGTACACCATTATATGTTTATGATGTAGAGCTAATTCGCGAACGGGCGAGGGGGTTCAAGAGAACTTTTGAGGAATTGGGGGTTTCAGCACAAGTTGCTTACGCAAGTAAGGCCTTTTCTTCGATTGCCATGATCCAGTTGGCTGAGCAAGAGGGACTGTCTCTCGATGTTGTCTCAGCGGGGGAATTATATACGGCAATTAAGGCAAATTTCCCAACAGAACGGATTCACTTCCATGGAAATAACAAAAGTGAAGAAGAGCTACATATGGCTTTGGATCATGACATTGGCTGTATAGTAGTCGATAATTTTTCAGAGTTGACACTGTTGGAAGAAATTTGTACAAACCGTGAACAAAAGGTGAAAATCCTTCTTCGTGTAACACCGGGTATTGAAGCCCATACGCATGATTATATTTTGACAGGGCAAGAAGATTCGAAATTTGGTTTTGATCTTATTAACGGCCAGGCAGAAGCTGCCCTTCGACAAGCGCTTCATAGTGAGTTTCTGGAAGTTCTTGGATTACACTGCCATATCGGTTCCCAAATCTTTCAAACGACCGGTTTCCTTCTGGCAGCCCAAAAAATTATCGGCAAGCTGAGTGATTGGCACGATTCGGTAGGGTTTCAACCACAGGTATTGAATCTGGGAGGGGGATTCGGGATTCGGTATACACAAGAGGACGACCCGCTACCGGCGTCTCAATATGTTGAGGAGATCGTTAGGGAAGTGCAGAACCTGATTGCTGATTCTGATTTAGTGATGCCTGAAATCTGGATCGAACCTGGCCGTTCATTGGTCGGAGACGCCGGTGCGACACTGTACAAGGTGGGTTCTGAAAAGGAAGTTCCTAATGTCCGTAAATATATTGCCGTAGATGGGGGCATGAGTGATAATATACGTCCCGCTCTTTACGAAGCTAAATATGATGCCATTCTTGCAAACCGGCCGCTCGACCCTGTGGAAGAGACAGTGTCCATTGCCGGAAAATGCTGTGAAAGCGGAGATATGTTGATTTGGGATTTACCATTGCCAAAAGCCGGCCGCGGTGATGTCTTGGCGGTATTTTGTACAGGGGCATATGGATATTCCATGTCGAATAATTACAATCGCATTCCGAGACCGGCTGTCGTGTTTGCCGAAAAGGGAGAAGCCCGGTTGGTCATCAAACGCGAAACTTACGAAGATCTTATCCATTTGGACTTGGCCCTTCATGAAGCGGCAGTCGTCAATAAAGAATAGAAAAAAGGATGGCATTGGCCATCCTTTCAGTTTGTAAATAAAGGGCTTTGGAAAACGTAACTTTGCTCAAATGATGTTCCCGAACCAAATAACCAATAGCAATACCCTCAGGAATTAATTAGAACGGAAGGGGACGAGACTCCTGCGGGAAAAGCGCGTCAARGGGAGACCCCGCAGGCGCAATAGCGCCGAGGAGGCTTCCCGGACCGCCCGCGGAAAGCGAGTGCCTTCAGTGGAACTCAACGCTCAAATTGTACAGGCATAAAAATAGGCAAACTCGATTTTCATCGAGTTTGTCTACGTCTGAAAGGATGGCATTGGCCATCCTTTTTTTATTTGAATCAGCTGAAAAGTGATTTGATTGCGTCTATTAAACTACTGAACACTTCTTTCAATTTATCCAGAAATGATTGACCCTCTTCGGATTCAAGAAAATTGGAAAGTTTATCTTTAGCTGCAGTCAGCTGATCACCGACAGCGTTCCAATCAATATTCAATTCTTTTAGCTTATTGAATAAATCAATTAAACTTTGTACTTGATCTTCATTTAAGGCGATTCCAAGGTCTTTTGCTGAAGACTCGACAACCTCGCGGACCTCTTCAGTATTGGCTGGTGGATTTGCAGCCATTTCCTCTTTGATTTTCGTAACAAGTGCAGAGGCTTCTTCCGTACCGATTTCGTCACCCAATTTTGCTGTTTTCACCATTTCCTCATTCGCTGCCTGTTTCACATCTTCAGGAATCTTCTTGTCGGCAGATATTTCATAGGCTTTAATGACTCCTGTCAAAGCCGCTGTACCGGAAACGGGTATAGGTGCGGTGACATAAACGGTAGCATCTTTTACTCCTGCAGTAGCCAGTGCATTGATATACATTTCATCGGAAACCCAGTTAATGTTTTTCGACTCAAGTTTAAGACCGGTACCTTTTTCCTCCAAAGTAATCGCAGAGGATGAAATCGCTTTTGTACCGATTAGACGGCTAGCGATATAGTCTCCTAAGTATTCGTGTTCCTCTGCATTTGTAACGGTTAAAACCTCAACATCATTTGGTGCTTTCATTTCTGATAAAATCATACTTTTTTGTTCATTTGTCAAATTCTCACCAAGTGTGACGATCATTTCACCAACAGCTGCATCTGCAAAAGCCTTATATGGCAATAATAGACATAATAAAATGGTTACAATGACCCATTTATTCATTTTTTTCATGATAATCCTCCTTAACTTTCCTGCTGAATTGGGAATCTTTCAATAAAAGGGCGGCACTTTAAATCAGATTCATAGTATTTGACGAAACAAAGGCTAAAAAAGATACATATATTCCTGAAAAAAATTTATAGCCAAATAGCTACGTTCATTTAAACGAAGAAGTTGGGGGTATCTTTGTCTTTTATACCTAAGATGGCACTCTATGAACCTAGATCACTTTACCAATGTAGTAAAATTGAAGCAAGATTGCAAGGATATTTGTCAGATTGTGTTAAGTTATAGTAGAATGAATTCGTTATTTAAATATTTGGACCATTCATAAAGGGAGTATGGGATGAGGAAAAGTAATAAGACTCTTTTACTTATGATGCTTATTATCGCTTTGATATGGGGAATCGTATACTGGCTGTTTATCGCTTAGCACATAGCCCATTGATAAATCAAGTGCTGAAAGTGATGTTGAAACGAACGGGATTTTTATGTATGATGTAAATGTTATATGTGAGGATTATTATTCAAAGCAAATTAATTGGAAACAGGAAGATAATAAAAACGTTATTTAGTAACGAGGGATATTATGTTGATTAAGTATAAGAAAAGTTATGAGAAGTTTGCCATGGGATTATTATCTTTCATGCCAAATGAAAAAGAGATAAAAACGCTTCGGAATACGATGAAGAATTATGAAACGGATGAAAACCTACAGCTGTTCTTATGGAAAGATGAAGAGATTACGGGCCTGATCGGTATAGAAGTCTCTCCAACCCACATTGAGATACAACATATATCTGTAAATCCATCCTTCCGGAAGCAAGGTATCGGTAAAACGATGGTCAGGGCCATCAAGGAGCAATATCCTGACAAAGAATTAAAAGCAAATGAGTTTACGGAAAGCTTTCTTGACAGGTGTGAAGATTTCTGAATATGAAAGCTTGAATGGAGGATCGCCTTTAAGGGCGGTCCTCCATTCTTGTTTTTCGAAGGGATAGCTGTCGAGCCCTTTCTGAAATGACATCCGAACGGTCACGCATTAGGTGCTTATCAACTATCGATGTATTGGTCATGTCGCTATCCGCACCCCATATGGATCCTTCTTGCGAACACATGGATTGGCATTTTTCGATCAGTCTTTGATCCGATATTGGCAGATTGATGCTTTTATATGGCTTTTGTGATAACATTCGCTCATGTGTATCCTCGAGCAATTTGAACAGTTGTTCTGGATCGAGTCCCAACTTCAGGAGCTCGGCCTTTTTTAGGTGGAGATTTGCCAAGGCTTTAGACAGGGTCCTTGCAGCCCCTTTTTTGTTTCCCCTGCGATCATGATACAGGGCAACCGCAATCTGAATGAGCCCGACCCAATGAGAGTCACGCTCTTTTGGTGCGGTTTCCTTCCAATATTCTTCAAGGATTTCATGACATTCGAAGTAATCCCTGGTTCCATGGAAATGGACAAGGAAAGAAAGGTAGTCTTCCGCGTAAGTCAATAGGAGCACCCCTTTTGTTTGATGGAATCAACTAAGTATGGCAAAAAGCCATTTTCTTATAGCTTAACATCCGCTATGTATACTCACTAAGTTTAGCATAGAATTTTTTCCTGGAAAATAAAGAAAGCTGATTGCAAGGCAATCAGCTGATTCATCAGTCTCCCATTAACACCAAGAAGCACCGACGATAACTAATAAAATGAACAATACTACAATAAACGCGAATCCGCCGCCGTTTCCAAAACCACCTGCACCCATAATGAGTACCTCCTTTGTTCTGCTATTCTTACATTTCTAGGTTATGTTGGATTTCAGAATGTGATTGGGCACCGACCCATTTGACGGTAATCCCAAATAAAAACTTTTCTATGGACAGTAAATTATTATTTGGATAAAGGGCGGCAATCCACTATACTTGATTAGTAAAAGAAATAGGTCTATATCGGCCAATTAGATTTAAATGAGGTAATTTAATGGGTTATAACATAAAAATTGACGCTTTCGAAGGTCCGATGGATTTACTCCTGCATTTGATCAATCGCCTGGAAATAGACATCTACGATATTCCGATGGCTGATATTACAGATCAATACCTAGGTTACATCCATACGATGCAGCATCTGGAATTGGATGTGGCCAGCGAATATCTGGTGATGGCTGCAACACTGCTTGCCATCAAGAGTAAAATGCTGCTTCCAAAGCATGAAGATGAGCAAATGATTGATGAAGATGGGGAAATATTTGAGGAAGATCCACGGGATGAGCTTGTGGAAAAACTATTAGAATATAAAAAGTATAAAAATGCAGCCGAAGAATTTAAAGGGATGGAAGAAGAAAGAAGCTTGATGTTCACCAAACCCCCAAGTGATCTATCTGTTTATGTTAAAGAAGCGGAAAGTGATAAACAAGAGTTGAATATAAGTCTATATGATATGTTGGGGGCTCTGCAAAAATTGCTGAGAAGGCAAAAAATTCAAAAGCCGCTTTACACGAAAGTAACGAAACAAGAGATATCGATAGAGAAACGAATGGATGAAATCAAGATGGAGTTACAGTCCATTAAAGGGAAGAAAAGTTTTTTTGAACTGTTTTCGATCCCGGTCAAGGAGCATATCGTCATCACTTTCATGGCGGTGCTGGAACTGATGAAACTTAATGAAATCATCGTTGAACAAGAAGGTAATTTTTCTGAAATCATGATTGCTGCTAAGGAAGGTGTAGAACCAGTTGGAAGTTATTAATTGGAAAGGGATTCTTGAGGCATTATTGTTTGCTGCCGGAGATGAAGGGCTCTCTGTCAAACAAATTGCCTCGGTCCTGGAAATTACGGAATATCAAGCAACGGACATCGTTGAAAGTTTAAAGGAAGAATATGTATCGGATGTACGCGGGATTCAAGTGATCGAAATAGCGGGCGTTTATCAAATGACGACAAAAAAAGAGCACTCGGATTACTTGAAAAGACTAGTCGAAACATCAAGCACTCAAGGCTTATCCCAGGCGGCATTGGAAACACTCGCAATCATTGCTTATAAGCAGCCGATTACTAGAGCTGAAATTGATGAAATACGCGGAGTGAAAACGGAACGCCCCATTCATACACTTGTCACCAAAGTCTTAATTAAAGAGGTCGGACGTGCTGAAGGCTCGGGCCGGGCTTATTTATATGGGACAACAAAAGAGTTTTTGGATTACTTCGGCCTGAATTCCATAGATGAATTACCGCCTCTCGCCGATAATTCGGATGATAGCTTTGAAAGTGGTGAAGCCGATTTGTTTTTTGAAAAATTTCAGCAAACAATCGAATAACATTTTTCTTTGAATTGTGATAATATAGAAAAAAATGAATGCGGGGGGATTGCGGGTGCGAATTGTAGCATGCAATGGATTTGGGCTTGAAAAGGAAAAGTCAAATTCACCTGAGGACTTCTTTAATCGATCCGTTATACAATACATAAAGGATGGAGAAGAAAAGACGCTGAATGTACTGTATCTTCGCTATTTTGATGAGATGGTCACTCTTTGGACCCCATATCCCGCCAACCCCCTATTCAAAAGCCCTAACAGAGATATTTATATGGCTGACATCATCGCCATGGTCTGTCTACTCAAAGACCCGGGCCTGGTTAACCGAAAACGAATATATATAAATGCAGAAAAAGAGCTAGCTGGTTATTTCGAAAATATAGATTTTGAAAAATTGGAGAAAGTGTTTATATCTATTGACCAAGCTAAACCATATGATATAGAATCACATGTTGACTATTATATTCAATCTTAATCAATTTGAGGAGGGTTCACGGTTGGGGAATACATTGGTAAAATCTCAGCTTGAGGATGTAAAGGGCTTTTTGGAAACGACAGTGGCTCAACTGGAAGAATTTATAAATGAGACGACCTATTCTAAGCTGCAAGAAGAAAAAAGCGGGGATGAAACCTATTATAAAGGAATCCTTTCAAGTTTAAGAAGAATGCTTGTAAGTTGTGAAGAGGGCTTGGAGGCTTGCCAAATCGTTCTGAAAAATGATGTTTTCAATAAAGCTGCAGCTGAAAAGACGCTTTATAGAGTTTATCATCAATGTATCGAAGAATACTTTTCCCCAAAATCAGATCGGTGGTTTGAGGACAGCAGATCTGCCTATACAGGAAAAAACTCGATTAAATTTCACCAAAGTGTACCTGACAGCATAATATCCATTCTGAAGGCCGTGGAAAGTGGATTCCAGACCATGCGTGAAGAATTGGAGTTTTATGAAACGGATTACCGGACGAAAATGTTGCAGTCAAGATAATGAAACAGCAAGGCTTAATAAGC
>NZ_JBFUIQ010000141.1:0-9060 GCF_056401795.1 Peribacillus sp. P4_D6 | reverse complement strand
ACCTTAAATAGTTTCGTTTTAAAAACATCAATCTTTACGAAAAGAGCCTTGTTTTAAAATAGATCTATTAAAAACTTGAGGTGATGAGGATGCTTTCGGAACATCAYTCTATTCAACGAGATCAACTTGAAATGATTACTTTGGACCAACCAACTGGTGCCGGCGAACCAGTTGGTTCGTAAAATCTCAATTAAAGAGAGACGTATTGGCGTATAGCGATGAAGCACCGCCAGAGTGAACAAATAGAATGTTATCCTCCGGCTTAAAGGTGCCTTTTTGTATTAAATCGATGAGTCCCGCTGCCGCTTTCCCCGTATATACCGGATCCAGCAGTATCCCTTCCGTTCTTGCCATTAGCTTGACCGCTTCCACCATTTCAGGTGTAGGCAAAGCATAACCCGGGCCGACATACTCATCAAAACACGTAACAGCCTCACGAGGAATTGAATTCGGAATGCCGATATGTGTTAAAGTTTCCTTAACAAGCTGAATAACTTTCTCTTCTTGTTCAGCTTTCCCTCTGCTTACGTTTATTCCAATTACCGATACTCCACTGTGATTTCCATGGAATCCTGCCACCAAACCAGCATGCATTCCTCCACTGCCGCTTACACAAATAACTGCTTTCAAATCAATTCCTTGCTCAAAGGACTGKGCCAAGATCTCCTGAGCACATGCAACGTATCCCGTYGCACCAATGACATTGGATCCCCCAACCGGGATGATGTAAGGTTGATGTCCTTTCTCTGTCACCTCTTTAGCCACTTTTTGCATTTCTTGCATTAAGTCAGCTCCATTAGGCACTACTTTGATTTGTTCAGCGCCTAATAAATGGTAGAGAAAATAGTTACCGTTAAAATCCGGTTCAGAATTTGAAAGGYCCTCTTCCAACACAAGGATGCATTTCATTTTCTCTTTAACCGCAGCAGCTAGTGTCAAGCGGCAATGATTTGATTGAATGCCTCCACATGTAATCAATGTATCCGCGCCTTTGTCCAATGCATCGGCAACAAGGAATTCCAGTTTCCTTGTTTTATTTCCGCCTGCCGTCAGACCAAGCATATCGTCTCGTTTAACGTAAATGGATGGGCCCCCAAGAAATTCAGAAAAATGATCCAGTCTCTCAACTGGTGTATACGTCGGTGTATATCGTTTCCTGGGAAATTGTGCTAAGTTMATTAATAACTCCTCCTGCTTCCTCTATGTATATTAAAGAAAGAAAATATCAATCTGATATTCTCTTTCGTTTAAAATAAGCTTCGATTTCAATCATAGCATCTTTATGTAATCGAGCAACATGAATCTCCCTTCTAGCATGGTTATCTGTAAAAAGAATTTTCATATACATCATTCGTCAGGGCAAAATGATATCAAAACCTACTATTAGTGCTTCCGCTTATTCTATGACCACCTTTTTTTCCAAAAAGTATCAGGCAGTTTCCCAGTTACAGCATATTTAAGGGCTACCTGGGAATTTTTTATCTTGCCAATAAGGTCCGATAGCCTAGTGAGCGTCTTTAGTAGTAATAGTGTCATCCATCCCATTGAATTGTATTAATAAAAAGTATGAAGCATTGAAATGGACATCACTCATTTTTAAAATAAATATACTTGTATATTTTTAGAAAAGAGCGCCATGGAAACCAATAATTATCTATATATTCAAATTAAATAGAACATTATTATTCTAAGCCCTTAAGGGAAGCTATATTTTTGTTATTAAAAATGCAATCATTGAAGCGTATTATTGCCCGGAGACCGTTTAACGGAAGATGATATCGCCCAGCAAATCAATTGTAGCGTACACCGGTTTGTAAAGCTTTTGGGAAATTGGAATAGGAAAATTTGCTACAGGTTAAACCTGTCCATAGGGATGGTCATATCCAATGTGGATATTGAATTTAGCTGCAAGAATTGGAAATCAGTAATGCTCGAAAACCATTCTATACAAAAAGACTGTGAAGGAATTACGGAAGAGGAGTAAAAAAAACTGGTATGGGCAACAGATAAACTGCAACAAGAAATAAAAAAAATGACCGAATAGCGGCAAGTCGTACAAACATCGAATTTCACCGCTTATTATATTCCAACTCGAGAAATAACTTTCTCCAAAAAACTACAGATTCATCATGGTTTCTTTTCGAATCCTTTTTATCGGCCCGTAATGAGGAATTACATTGGTGGATAAATCTTGGTATAAGGAACGAAACAACGAGCACTAACAGTTAATCCAGGCCATTCGTGACAAAGTTGTAGAAAAAGCAATAAAGGTCAATACAATCCATATTAATGTTAAATTCTTCACTTTTTTATTTGAACCGTACAAGGCCATGGTTGAAGTCCCCTTCCCGACCATTGCCTTGTATGCTTTTTATACGGTTGCGCTTCTAGGTAGTTATTCAGCTGATTAGGTGGGAAAATGGCTAGGTTTTTCGATTGAATGACCCCTGGGGTTCTTATTCCTAATTATGTAAGTTCCAAATGCCCGGACAATCATCCATACACCTTTTGATGATCAATGGTTACTTGTTTACTCATCGTAACGTTCCAGCAATTCAATAATCACTTTAAAGGTCGCTTTTGTATCCATATAGGCATACCGGCCTTTTCCGTTAAAAAAGTTTCCTGACTGTATGACCGGATAGCCCATTTCTTCCAGCATCTTCATTTTAGCCTCCATGTCTTTAACGACAAAAGAGATATGGTGAACACCCTCACCATATGTTTCTAGATGATCTTTCCACGTACTGGGTGATTCGCCCGGCTCGATCAATTCAATTTGAATTAACGGAGTATTGATGAACATATATTTTGATTTGCCTTCAGTGGGCTTCCCTTTGTAAATCACGTTTGTCATATCGGATGAACCAGAATGGATGATGGGAGGTTTTTCAACACCCAACAACTTACTATATGCATCTGCAGCCGCATCAAGGTCTTTGACAACAAACGCAAGCTGTTCCACTTTGTTAGTCCCTAGTAGMGGCTGAATGCTGTCATCTTCCGGTCTTTCCCATGCCGTTACTCTTGGCTCCGCACTTTCAAGCAGTTCAACTAACGTTTTGTGATCATCTAGTGTATCCACATATACATATCGGCCGTCACTTGAAGTGAATTCACCCGTTTGCAAAGCTGGGTAACCATTTTTCTCCATGATTGGCAGCCTCTTTTGGATAGAGTCCACATCAAAAGCTATATGGTGGATCCCTTCACCTACTTCATCCAGGAACTCACGCATCGTTCCTGGATTTTTATCGGGTTCTATTAGTTCAAATTGGACGGTCGGTGTATTCAGGAAAGCCAGTTTGGATTGCGATTCCGTTGGTACACCTCTAAAAGTGACTTTCGAAACAGAACTGTCACCAGTTAGAAATGGTTCTGCCTTCTTAATGCCCAGCAGTCTTGTGAAAGCTAGATTAGCAGCTTCAATATCTTTTACAACAAATGCGAGTTGATTAATATTCCTATTGCCCAATAGTGATTCAGCCATACTAATAAACCTACTTCCCCTAGTTTATTTTATTATGAACTCAACCCAGTCCGCGAACGGACAATCCTCCATCACTGGAGATGACTTCACCGGTAATAGCACGCGCCGCGTCTGATGCCAATAGGACATATGCAGCTACATGATCTTCGGGCAGCTGTGCAAGCTGAAGAGGGTTTCTTTTTTTTATGCTATTTGCCTTCGTTTCATTATCCACCATTTTAACGAATGGACGGAGTGGAGGAATGACCGATAATGCGGTCAGAGTGCCACCAGGCGCTACAGCATTCACCCTGATGTTAGGAGCGAGTTCAAAGGCAAGTTGGCGCATCAGCCCTATTTGGGCATGCTTGCTTGCTGTGTACCACACCCCGCCGCCATCCGGATAAAAACTGGCACCGGATACGGTGAAAATAATATTTCCATTCGATTTTTGCAGTTCTTCAAGAGCGGCTTTAGCACCGAAGAATGATCCTTTAACATTAATATCGATCAGAAAATCATATGCATCGGAAAGTGCATCGGGAGTTACGTCGGCAAATTTAGCAAATCCATCAAAGACTCCTGCATTGGCAACGAAAACATCCAGTTTTCCAAATTGCTCGACAGTGGCCTGGACAGCCCTCTCATTGTCTTCATATTTACTTACATCGCCTTGGTTAATGAGAATATCTTCACCAAATTCCGCTTTCATTTTCTTTAGCGTTTCTATCGAGCGGCCGATGATGCTGACTTTTGCCCCTTCTTGTATGAAACGTCTAGTGACAGCCTCCCCGATACCTGAATTTCCACCGGTAATCAACACTACTTTATCCTTTAACGCCATTGCCATTGTAACCAGCCTCCTCTTTTTAACCAAGTCAATATTATACGAAGATAGCAAGATTTCTGGTATTTATCGTTGATTGATCAACAATGAATATTCGTTTGGAAAGTTTCCATTTACCTTCTTCGAAAATGAATTCATCATTTCGTTCCCCCGAAATCAGATCATGTTGAATATCCGTGCTGCGGCTACGATAGATGAGCAGGTAGCTCTTGACGACTGCCTTTTCACCTTCAACATAGTCTTTAACACGTACATTTGAGACAAAACGCCGTGTTCTTGATGGCGGTATTTCCGCCCAAGCATAATCCGTTTTCAAACGATCCACACGCAGTTTAAGCAGCTCAATATCATCATTAAATGTAAACATGTCCGTTGAATAATCCGGGCGTTCCACCCCTTCTTTATTAACACGTACAGGCATTTGATAACGTAAGCTCGAATGCATTAAATCGAACCAATCATCAAATTCAATATCATCCAGTAATTGAGCTTCATCATACAGCCACTGTTCAAATTGACATTTGAGCAACATTTTCTCCACATTCATTTCACTTACCCCTCCCGCTTATCATTTCGTCATCAATTCAAGCCAGTACTTGTAAAAATTCCTTTGGCTCGCTTCAGTGAATTTATCATCGTAAGCAACACCAGGACCTATAAAATCAACTGGTTCACGATGAAGACCCATTGTATAATTGTAGGTTAGATTCTTTAGGAAAGGCATTGGGCCTTGGGCTGCTTCAGTGATATCAGTAAAAACTTCCGTATCATCCTGTTCGAAAATACCGGATGGACTAAAGGTCAAGATAAATGAATCTCTTGATCTATCTTTCCAATCTTGGGAGGCGTTCTTTTCCACGAGCATCCAAGCAATCACTTCCATTTTATTGTGACCGATTGGCCGCCACATCCTTATTGAAGTGTTGGAGATGAATTGGTCTTTGATTTTTGTATGGGATATTAAAAATGATAGGTTAGGGAAGACATTCCCAATCATATTCTTTAAGTTTGATAACACTCCATATTGTTCTTCTGACAAATTAGTTTTAAATTCATCTTTCAATTCTTCCGGGAAAGCGAAGTCAGGATTAGGAGTCCCTAAGTTTAGTCCATGTCCGTTTTCCGTATGGATTTGAAAACCGCGCTTTGAATAGGTAGCATTGGGCACCATGCCCAGTTTGGCAATGGATCCGTGTGTGACCATCGTGTGATAGGAATCACCAACAAAGTTATCGGAACCAACTTTCCAGTTGGAATTAACAACGAATCTTTGCGGAACTCCGATTACTTCCATTTCTGCACGTCCTACAAGGATATCCAAATACCATTTAATGTCGCCAAGGAACTCTTCAAGCGGTTCTGCATCTTCATTCCAAGTTCCAAATAAAAGACCTTTATAGGATTCAAGCTTTACTTTGTGAAGGCCCATTTCCGAGCGGTCAAGGTTGCCCCCATATATGTCCTTTTGTAATGGCACTCCTACGAGTTCACCAGTGTTTTTAAAATTGAACCCATGGTAGGGGCACGTAAATAATGACTTGTTCCCTTTATCTGCACGGCATAGTTTCATTCCGCGATGGGTGCACATATTATAAAACGCCCTGATTTCCCCTTCAGCATCACGAGTAATGATGAGCGAGTAGCCAGCAAGTTCACGGGTCATGAAGTCTCCTTTGTTCGGTACTTCAGAATCATGACCGATAAAAACCCATGTTTTCAAAAACACTTTTTCATGTTCTATATCATAAACCTTTGGGTCTCCAAGGAGGTATGCAGGTATAACGCCTTCCTCTGGTTTAACCGTTTCGTTCAAATAGTCAACAACTTGCTGTTTCGACATTTCTTCTAAGGATTTTTCAGTTTTAAGCATACTTTTTCTCTCCCTTCCAAGCTTTACATCATTATGCATTACCCAATCTGAACGCTTTTTTCCTTGTTTTGCAGAGTCGCCAAAACGCTTAATGCCGCTAGATAACTCGTTTTCGGGTTATTTGGCATCGGATCATTTTCCACTTCCAGTTTCAGTTTCCCGAACGAACCTGACGCTTCTATCAGGTGATTGTTTTTTAACACTTTTGGATCGGCAATGATTTTCACTTTCGTCTTTTCTGATCCAAGACCAGCCATAGACAGCACAATCGCAACATTAATGTTTCTCGGAAACAGCTTGATCGCTTCTGCAGCAGTTCCTTCAAATAATACCGTTTCTTCTGTCACTGAAGACCCTGCCGGCAATGCGTTTGGCGGTTTTCTTGTGGTGATGCAAACAGATTCAAGACCATTCACCGCTTTTGCCGATTTAAGTACATCTAGACCTCCAATCGCACCAGACGGAAGGAGAATATTCACGTTATTCAATTTACAAATCTGGTTTGATTGTTCTTCAAAGGCGGAATTCGCCATCACGCCAATGCTGCTTAGCAAGAGATCCTTCCCGCTTTTAAGCACTTTCAATGCATACTCTTCAGCTGCTTCTATCGTTGCAGCCTCTATGACTAAATCTACATCGGATTTAAGGAGTTCGTCGACATCACGATATGGCTGTGTCCTGAATTCTTCAGCTAATTGTGCCGCAACTTCTTCACGGCGGGCATAAATCGCAACGATTCTTCCACCTGGAAGAAGCCCGTCGTTATTAATGGCCTGAAGCAGAAATTTTCCGATATTACCGCACCCGATTAAACCTAACTTCATGTAGTTTCATCCTTCCTCAATCAGCAAACCCGTATGAGTCCGCAAAGAATTCCAACCCGCAATGTCTTGTTTCCCGCGAAACACCGCTTTCTTTTAAGCCAGGGAAGTCCAGGGCCAAGTCGCTGAAAACGGTATGATTATTATGGAATACCGCACCAGCTTCAAGGCGATCTGCCATTTCGACAGCGATATCTTCATTCTCGGTCCAAACAGATGCACGCAGCGCAAACTCACTATCATTCGCTAATTTTACAGCTTCATCGATATCATTGAAAGGTAAAATTGGAATGATCGGTCCGAATTGTTCCACTCGAACCAATTCGCTCTGCTGATCGACGCCAGTAATAATGGAAGGAAGCATATAATAACCTTTATCCCAAGTTTCCGGATTCAGCTGAATGCCGGTTGTGATTATATTTCCTCCTGACTTAGCAGTACGTTCGATCAAGCCATTCACAAAGTCATATTGTGCTTTATTATTCAATGGACCCATGGTTACATCAGGCTGAATTCCATCACCGATCACCATCCGGCTGAACTCTTTGGTCAGCTTCTCCACAACTTCATCATATCGTGATTCTTGGACGTACACTCTTTTTACAGCAGAACAAACCTGACCCGCTGCTCGTAAAATCCCCATCCTCAAACGTTTGATAGCCGCTTCGTCCATATTGGCATCTTCCAAGATGATGGCAGGATCATTGCCGCCAAGTTCCATATATACTTTTTGAAGATTTCCAGCTGATTTCTGCATGATATCTTTCCCGGTTTCCGTACTTCCGACAAACGCCAATGTCCTTACGCGTGAATCGGAACATAGTGTGTCGCCGATTGCTTTTCCTGATCCTGAGACTATATTGATGACTCCTGGAGGAAAATGTTCAGCAACTACTTTTAAACAGGTCATGATCGTTAAGGGACAATTCGTTGCAGGTTTTACGACAACGGCATTGCCTGCCAAAACAGCAGGTATGACCCTTTTAAATGTTAATATCATCGGAGAATTCCACGGTGTGATTATTGCCGTGACACCTCTTGCCCTTCTTCGGATTTGGACTTTTTGTTTTCCTGGAAGCACTTCAGGCTTCCACCAATCAAGTAACTCTGCTGCACAGCCCTTCATTACTTCAACACAGCGCAGTAAATCCTTTTTAGCTTCAACAAGTGTTTTGCCATTCTCACGTACAAACACTGTAACATTTTCCTCGATAACTTTTGATAGTTCTTCTGCCGCAGTGTTCATCCTGTTTGCCCGTTCCCCGATATCAGAGCGAGACCACGTTTCAAAAGCATTTTCTGCCGCTTCAATAGCGCCATTCACGATTTCTTCAGAGCATTTTGCCACCTGGCCAACTACTTCCGATGTATTTGCCGGATTTACAACATCGACTTTTTCCGGTAATTCTATCCATTCTCCATTAACTAGATATTTTCCTGAAACAAATGGGTATGTCGAAATCATTCTCAATCCTCCTTATAGTTTTTTGGGCTTGAATGCTTCCGCAGCTCCCGGTGGTCCGCCAAATGGTTTGGCCATTGGCCCCACAGCTTCCATATCAACGACGATCATTGAAGGTTTACGTCTTTCCTTAGCCTTTTTCAGTTCGGATATGAACTCATCTCCAGAACCAATACGCACTGCATCAAAATGCATGGACTCAGCCAGTTTCACAAAATCAGGGCTCAATAAGTCCACAGCTACCTGCCGACCATATGCGGCTGTTTGAATATTGCGAAGAACTCCATAGCCTGAGTCATCGAACAATACGATGATAACTGGTAAGTTTTCTTCGGCTGCCGTAACCATTTCCCCGACGTTCACCATAAACCCACCATCTCCAGCCATAAGAACGACGGTTTTATCTTGACATCCCATTTGGGCACCGATTGCTGTTGGAAGACCTTGACCAATTCCGCCGCCTGATGCATGAATCGATGTTCTCGGTTCATAGATTTCAAATAAACGGCTACCCCAAACATTTGCCTGTACGGTCACATCACGAACTAGAATGGTATCCTCTGGTAATATCTCCCTCATGCCATCTACAAA
>NZ_JBFUIQ010000140.1:0-9134 GCF_056401795.1 Peribacillus sp. P4_D6 | reverse complement strand
ACTTTGGTTAGTGGAACCCGCTGGCGCAAACAAATTCGGAGAAGCTGCTTTTTGTTTTGACTTACCGAGTATTTTTGACAATAACCCTTCTTTCTTTGCTGGCGGCATTTCCTGCTGCTGCTGTTGGTTGAATGGGCCGCGGAAACCTTGAGGTCCCTGTGGTACCTGCGGTCTGTTTGGAATCATCGGACGCTGCATCTGCTGATAAGGATGGGGAATTTGCGGTGACTGCCTGAATGGAGCAGGGGGCTGCTGCCTCCTTCGGCCATTGGGTGGCGGAAAACCGGGTCCGGGTTGACGATTTCTATTTGGGAACATAGGTTTCACCTCCTAAGAATATTATATGCTGGTGTAATCTTCTATATAAATTATGCAACTCGACAAAAAAGGTTTGAGGAAAGAGTGACTGGGCAGTTGTGAAGTAACCGGAAAGAAGGTAAGATGGTAACGGTAGTCTTTTAGCTCCATGTCTGCGGGGGATACGCTATGACCAGGACAGGGGCTTTTCGTTTGCAAGAGTCCATTTTAAGAGAACTAACCTCAGCGCATGCGCTTTTGTGATTAGAATGGGGTATATTGGAAAAGGTGGATGACCTGCCCTTTATGGGACAATCCCTATTTTCTTCACGAGCAACCCAGGCGCTTGCGCTTTTTGTGTAATCCAGCTTCAGCGCCTAGCTCGATGTGAAAAAGAGGATTGCCCTCACAAGGCAAAAAGCGCCTTATGGGGCAATCCCTATTTTCTTCACGAGCAACCCAGGCGCTTGCGCTTTTTGTGTAAAATTTATTATAATAACAGGACATGTCTTATGACTGACAGGATAAAGGGGTTTTTTGATGAAACAAAATCAATTTGAACGATTTAATTTGAAAAGCTACATTCTAGATGCGGTTCGTACTTTAGGGTTCGATAAGCCGACGGAAATTCAAGAGCGCGTGCTTCCGTCGCTTTTAAAGGGAAGTAGCTTAATTGGACAGTCGCAGACAGGTACAGGAAAGACACATTCCTATTTGCTGCCGATCATGAACAGGCTTGATGCTGGTAAAAATGAGGTTCAAGCGATTATTTCCGCACCAACCCGTGAGTTAGCGAACCAAATCTACAAAGAAGCTTTGAAAATTGCTGACCATTTCCCTGAGGATGAGCAGATTCAAGTCCGTTGTTTCATCGGTGGTACTGATAAACAGCGAATGATCGATAAATTGAAGACACAGCCGCAATTGGTAATTGGTACGCCGGGCCGGATCAAGGACTTGGTTGAAGCCCAGGCATTACAGGTGTATACAGCAAAAATGCTTGTAGTCGATGAAGCGGATCTTATGCTTGATATGGGATTCATAGAAGATGTCGATTTATTTGCATCACGTATGGCTGAAAAAATTCAAATGCTTGTCTTTTCGGCAACCATCCCAGAAAAATTGAAGCCGTTTTTGAATAAATATATGGAGAATCCAAAGTATGTTCAGGTGAATCCCAAGCAGGCGACCGCTTCGAAAATCGAACATGTTCTCGTACCGCTTCGCCACCGGAACAAAGAGCAGTTGCTTCATGACATCATCGTTCGTTATAATCCATATTTGGCGATCATTTTCACGAACACAAAGAAAATGGCGGACCATGTGGCTAATTCCTTGATCGAAAAAGGGTTGAATGTCGGCCGAATTCATGGGGATTTAACGCCTCGTGAGCGTAAAAAAATGATGAAGCAAATCAATGATTTGGAGTATCAATTCATCGTTGCGACTGATCTGGCTTCCCGTGGAATCGATATTGAAGGTGTAAGTCATATTATTAACTATGAATTGCCTTCAGATTTGGATTTTTATATCCATAGGACGGGCAGGACGGCTCGTGCAGGATATTCAGGCATTGCCACTACCATTTACGATACTTCCGATGAAGATGCATTGAACCGCCTTGAAAAAATGGGCATCGAGTTCCGTGATGCCGATATCCAAAACGGTGATTGGGTTGATATCGACGAGCGTAATAAACGGAAAAACCGTAAAAAACAAAAATCTGATATCGATGTTAAAGCGAGCAGGCACATTAAGAAGCCAACTAAAGTCAAGCCAGGATACAAGAAGAAAATTCAACGAGATGTGGAAAACTTTAAAAAACGCGAACGTCGTATACAGAGAAAGAAATAGGGGAGAAATCAGATGCTGAAGATTGGATCGCATGTTTCAATGAGCGGGAAAGGCATGCTTCTTGCTGCGAGTCAGGAAGCGGCTTCGTATGGCTCCAATACATTCATGATCTATACAGGGGCCCCTCAAAACACAAGACGTAAAAAAATCGAGGATTTAAATATCGAAGCCGGAAGATTGCATATGGAGGAAAATGGAATCAGTGATATCGTCGTCCATGCTCCGTATATCATTAATATAGGAAATACCACGAAYCCAGCCACATACGAACTTGGAGTCAACTTCTTACGCAGCGAAATCGATCGGACCGAAGCGATTGGCGCAAGGCAGATCGTACTTCATCCAGGTGCGCATGTCGGTGCTGGAAGCGAACTGGGAATCAAGAGAATCATCGAAGGTTTGAATGAAGTGCTGACTGCCGACGATAAAGTTCAGATTGCCCTTGAAACGATGGCGGGTAAGGGTTCCGAATGTGGCAGGTCTTTCGAAGAGCTGGCGATGATCATTGATGGTGTGACCCATAATGAAAAATTATCGGTTTGCTTCGATACTTGCCATACTCACGATGCCGGATATAATATCATCGAGGATTTCGATGGAGTACTGAATGAATTTGATAAAGTGGTCGGTGTTGACCGAATCAAGGTACTTCACATAAACGATAGCAAAAACGAACGCGGCACGCGTAAGGACCGCCATGAAAACATTGGTTTCGGCCATATTGGTTTTAAGGCTTTGAATGATATTGTCCACCATCCGCAATTAAGCTCTGTTCCTAAAATCCTGGAAACACCTTATGTAGGGGAAGACAAAAAAGACAAAAAGGCCCCATATAAATTCGAAATTGATATGTTCAAGAATAAACAATTTGAAGAAGATGTATTGGAAAAGATCAGATTCCAATAATAATCACAAATAGAAAGGGACGATTCATCGATATGAAGATGAATCGTCCTTTCATTTTGCATTTGGATTAAGTATGCTCAAATAAAGACTGTCGTCAGCAGGCTTGGAATCTTTAAAAATTGGATGTAAGGTTGTTGAAGAGGGATTCTATTTCCCTGGCCGTGCTTGCTCCGGCAACTTTTGTAATTTGACCAAGTACGTTCTGTCTTTGACGTATATCAAAAATGTTAATATTTTTACCGGCTAGAAGTGCAGTAATATCCTGTGCTTGTTTTTGGGTGAGTGAAACCTTATGCTGTTTAGCAAGGGAAAGCAGTTCATCTGGGCGTATACTGTTGATTTTATGATTGACCATCATTTCAAATAATTTCAAACGATCTCCTCCTTTGTTAAAACATATGAAGGAAGTGGATGTATGTGAACATGAAACTTTGTTTGATTACGAAATTGGTTCAGATAACATTTTTTTGTGATTCAAGGCATATCGGCACTTGTTCGGAGGACCGGATTCTTTACATCTGGACTTCTTTGATTTATACTAACGATTGTTAATCGTAATGATTCTTAAAAAATAGGTGATCTCTTTGGATAATGTAGTAAACCCCATAGTTAAATTTGAAGATATATCTTACAAATATACAAAAGATCTGGTGCTTGAACATGTTTCGCTTGAAATTCCCAGAGGGGCATTCCTAGCTATCGTCGGGCCGAATGGATCCGGTAAATCAACGCTTTTGAAGTTGCTGCTTGGTCTGTTCAAGCTCCAAAAGGGGAAAATTGAAATATTCGGTGAAGACATTCGGCGCTTTAAAGATTGGCAAAAGGTCGGGTTCGTTTCCCAAAAGGCGAATTCCTTCAACTCAGGATTCCCTGCCACTGTATTTGAGGTGGTTCAGAGCGGTTTGACCAAAAAAATAGGCTTATTTAAGTTCGCTGGCAAAGAAGATAAGCAAAAGGTGAAGAAGGCTCTGGAATCAGTGGACATGCTGGAATATCAAAACCGCAATATCGGGGAATTGTCCGGAGGCCAGCAGCAGAGGGTATTCATTGCCCGTTCACTGGTCAGCGAGCCGGAATTGATGATATTGGATGAGCCCACTGTTGGCGTTGATTCAAAAAACGTCCACCAATTTTATGAAATGCTTGAGATGTTGAATAAAAAATTAGGAATAACCCTGATTTTAGTAACCCATGATGTTGGTACTGTGACCGATAAAGTCACACATGTCGCCTGCTTGAATAAAAAGCTTCATTTTCATGGGGATGCCTGTGAATATAATGAGTTGGATGAAGGTGAACTCTCGTCCATTTATGGACATGGAGTCCAATTTTTAAATCATGATCATTAATATGTTTTGGAGGATAGCCCAATGATATCGGGGATATTGCAATTTGAATTTTTGCAGAACGCATTCTTGACCGGAATCATCATCGGAGCGATTGCGCCATTAGTGGGCGTTTTTG
Source organism: Peribacillus sp. P4_D6 (assembly GCF_056401795.1). Lineage (NCBI taxonomy): Bacteria > Bacillati > Bacillota > Bacilli > Caryophanales > Bacillaceae > Peribacillus > Peribacillus sp. P4_D6. The sequence continues at coordinate 4,613 of NZ_JBFUIQ010000140.1, read as the reverse complement.
TCGTGGTAAGGCGGATGTCGATGATTTCCGATGCGCTCAGTCATGTAGCGCTTGCTGGTATAGCGTTCAGTTTATTGTTGCAGAAGAGCTTTCTATCTTTAGCAGGATTGAATCCACTTTATATTGGAATGGCGTTTTCTGTAGGTGGTTCATTATTCATTGAAAAATTAAGAGGGGTGTACAAGCATTRCCAAGAGCTTGCAATCCCGATCATTATGTCCGGCGGCATGGGTCTTAGTGTCATCTTCATATCCATTGCTGATGGTTTCAATACGGATTTATATGGTTATTTATTCGGCAGTGTCAGTGCCGTCAGCCGGGCGGACTTGTACGTCATTTTGGCAGTGGGGCTAGTCGTAGCCTTGATGCTCACTTTATTGTATAAAGAATTATTTCTGCTATCATTTGATGAAGAGCATGCCAAAGCGTCTGGAATCCCTTATAAAGCGATTCATTTTATTTTTATCGTCATGGTCGCATTGGTTATTGCCGCTTCCATGAAAATCATTGGCATATTACTTGTTTCTTCGCTCATGACGCTCCCGGTAGCAGCCAGTCTCCGCTTTGCCAAGGGCTTTAAGCAGATGATTGGTTATTCGGTATTATTCGGTGAAGTTTCCGTCATAGGCGGATTATTCTTATCATACAACCTTGACCTCGCTCCCGGCGGGACCATTGTAATAATAGCTGTACTAATTCTCATCTTGTCAATTTTGTTTGATAAGTGGAAAAATCGATAGATGGGGTGATGTATTTTGAACGTAACTACTGCCATGCAACTTTTAAAAGATAAAGGTTTTAAGCATACAGGAAAGAGGGAAGAAATGCTTCAGCTTTTCTCTTCCAGCGATAAATATTTAACGGCCAAAGATGTATTGGAGAATATGAAACAGGATTATCCAGGTTTAAGCTTCGATACGATTTACAGAAATCTTTCATTATTTGTCGAACTGGGCATCTTTGAAGCGACCGAGTTGGAAGGGGAAAAGCGTTTTCGTTTTACATGCGGTCATTCTTCCCACCATCACCACTTCATCTGTTTGAACTGTGGAAAAACGAAAGAAATTGAATTGTGCCCGATGCAGGAACTTCAGGAAAGCTTGAAGGACTACGATGTTTCGGGGCATAAATTTGAAATTTACGGACGCTGTCCTGCATGCAGCGTATCTTTGGAAGCATAAAAACCATTGACCTCAAGTCAATGGTTTTTTCTTGTCTCATTTTATAGTTGCCGGTTCCCCTGACATCCATTGATTCACCCAGGCAGAGGCTTCTTGCCAATTGTTGACCCGAATCACCCTTTCAGGCACGGGATCTTGGTTGTAAGGGGTATTAAATAAAATCACGGGTATTTTACACTCTTCAGAAATCGCCACTGCATTATCGTGCTTGTCCTCCAAAAAGAGATCGACTTCGAATTTTTTGGCTGCAGCAATCTTATCGTGTGAACCTACAAGCTCTATATGATCATATAGGACTTGATTACTCGTGAACCAATTCTTCGTTACATCCAATAAACGGGAGCTCCTGGCACTGATGAAATAAAGGTTGGCTTGTTCTGTCCATTTTTCCAATACATCTTTCGCACCTTCAGCCAATAATGATTCGGAATAGATGAGCGGCTCGGTCTCGATGAACCATTTAGTGAAATCCTCTTTTGGAACATTCACGAAAGGCAATAAGTCATATTCGGTTATGTCTTCATATGCTAAATTCAGTTGAAATGCTTTATTTAAAAAGGGAACCATGGAATCAGGTCTTGTGACAGTCCCGTCTATATCGATGCCAAAACGTTTTTTCATGATGAATCTCTCCTCATTTTCAATACTTGTAATAGTGTAACATATCCCATCATAGCTTTGGTAAAAACCCGTATTTATTTCCAAGACATGAAACCATTTTCACGATGGGTTCCTGCGATTTTTACATACACTATAAATGCTTCACAAACGAAAGTGAGGGATGCACGAATGGAAAAAGATCAATACTCCAGTATTGACGATGAAATGCAATTGACGAAAGAGGGCAGTGAACCATCCGTTGTGGATGATCAGCATCATGAGCGGTATTATAATGAAGATAAACCTGAAGATGACAGACGATATGAGAGCGGTGAGACCATAACCAATATGGATAACCGTTATCAGGAAGAAACGTCTGCCGAGATTTCAACACCGCCTCAGCGAATCAGGTCATATAAAGATGATGAGAACGCAGAGGGGAATGGTTTGGGGAATGTGGCATCAAGAGGAAAAGCGATTGGTGTCATAGCATTGATCATCTCCATTTTATCGTTATTCATGATGCCTTTCATTTTAGGGATTGTGGGTATCATTGTAGGTATAGTGGCAAGAAGCCGGGGATCGAACCTGGGTACTTGGGCCATCGGCATAGGTGTTGTCTCCATCATCGTTGGCATATTTATCGCCCCGTTCTTTTAGCATCGTTAAACCCTTTGATGTCATTTACATCAAAGGGTTTTTCAAATGATAAAAAACAAAAAATCCCGATAATGAAAATTCGGGATTCTTTGTTTTATTTATTTAGTAATGCTGCTGCAGCAGCTTCGGCTCTTTGTTTTTCATAGTACTCTTCAGCGATTTTGTCAATTTCCTTTTTCAGTTCCTCGACCATCGTCTCCTCAGGCACTTTACGTACGATTTGACCTTTTCTAAACAGTAAACCTTCACCGCGGGCGCCGGCTATGCCGATATCAGCCTCACGGGCTTCTCCAGGGCCGTTTACCGCACAACCAAGCACTGATACCTTGATTGGTGCTTTAACCGTCTGGATGTACTCTTCAACTTCATTGGCGATGGAAATCAAATCAATCTCGATTCGACCGCAAGTTGGGCAGGAAATTAAAGTGGCCATGTTGGAAGCAAGGCCGAATACTTTTAGGAGTTCCCTTGCCACCTTCACCTCTTCGACGGGATCGGCACTTAAGGAAACACGAATCGTGCTTCCGATACCCTGACTTAGGATGGCACCTAGTCCGGCGGCGCTTTTTACGGTTCCGGAGAACAGTGTACCTGATTCCGTGATCCCAAGATGTAAAGGATAATCGAATGCTTTTGAAGCTTTTTCATATGCCTCGATTGCTAAATTCACATCGGAAGCTTTCATCGAAACGATAATATCATGAAAATCCAGATCTTCTAGGATCTTGATATGGTGTAAAGCACTTTCCACCATTCCATCAGCAGTCGGGTAGCCATATTTCTCGAGGATTTTCTTCTCTAGAGAACCAGCATTGACGCCGATGCGGATTGGTATTCCTTTAGCCTTCGCAGCTTTCACGACTGCTTCAACCTTTTCACGGCGTCCGATATTACCAGGGTTTATCCTGATTTTATCCGCTCCGCCTTCGATTGCCTTCAGAGCAAGTTTGTAATCGAAATGAATATCGACTACAAGAGGGATGTTTATCCGTTTTTTTATCTCAGAGATTGCGTCAGCTGCCCTTTCATCCGGACAGGCGACGCGTACGATTTGACATCCCGCCTCTTCAAGACGAAGGATTTCTGCAACCGTTGCTTCAACATCATGTGTTTTTGTTGTTGTCATGCTTTGTACTATAACTTCATTATTGCCGCCAATCGTTAAGTTTCCGACTTTAATTGGCCGCGTTTTGGTGCGATGTATGATTTCACTCAAGTGGAATTCTCTCCTTTAGGAAAAAATCAGTTTTGATTTTTAATTTGTTTCTCTGAAATATTGTATCAATGTACTTACCGCTTGACAAGGAAATAGGACGCATAATCTTTTTTCAATAAGTGACATTTCCTATTTAAGGGAGTTTTTGGTGTTTGGAAATCCCCTTAATTGTGTTTGTGAAGGCACTAATCCCCATATGAAAGTTATTTATAAACGGGAATTTTATAAGTTTTGCCAATCTGCATATTTTCGGGCTTCAATCCCTCATTCAAACTTTGAAAGTCAGAGATGATCGTTTCGATTGGGTGATTGGATTTGCCTTTTTCCTTTTCAACGATGGAGAGTAAGGTATCCCCGGGTTGCATGGTGATTTCTTTATAAGCGGCAGATGGTGTGGATGCAGGCTGGCTGGCAGGCACGGCCGGTTCGCCTGTAGAGGCAGGTGGATGGGAAGCCGGCAGGGTACCCGTAGTCAAATCAAAATATATAATAAATAAAGTGAAACAGAATGAGATAAAAAGCAGTAGCCGTTTCAATTTTCCATCCTCCCAAGCTTGTCTTTAATTCATCTATACTTGGAGGGGGCAAAAAATATGCCTAAAAATGGGCGATTTTTCAAATGGAATGTGAGAGTGGCCATTCAAATTGTCTATTTCAGTTGAGTAACATCCTTAATAGTTGAATGATTGCTGAGAAAGGAGCGAATTTCCTTTTGGGTCAGCCCACTCTTTTTTGCCTCCAATATGAGTAACAACCACTGTACATCAATATGACTCTCCTTCACGTCTATCCCCTCTTAAATCCTATTTCAATCATAAGTATAGTAATAACTGGGTGAGTATCTTGTCGAATTAAGTAGATATAAAAAATGATGACTGTAGTTATACGAGGGAATGGCAAGGATTTCCCGGTTTTGTGCAAAAGCAAAAAGATCCGGACCGAGGTGGGTCCGGATC
>NZ_JBFUIQ010000139.1:0-9186 GCF_056401795.1 Peribacillus sp. P4_D6 | reverse complement strand
AAGCGTGTCTAGGGGAGACCCCGCAGGCGCAAGCCGAGGAGGCTCCCCGACCGCCCGCGGAAAGCGAGTGCCTGGAGTGGAAATCATTACACATACCCTCTTTCGGAAATCCGCTCCCTTTCCGCTGACTGTCTGCCAAGCCTCATCAAAGCAATCGCCTGTGGGCCCTCGGCTAGCCAGTTATTCGGCAGGAGTGTCGCAAATYTCTTCCATCCTTTAAGGAATACTGTAAAAACTATGAAGAATAATCTAGTTTACTTTTAAAATTTTGGTTCGGGGCGAGAGCAATTCGGAACTCCTTTTGCCGGAAAATTGATGGAACCGCAAGACAGTAGACGAGTTAGAGAAGAAGAGCCAGTTGCCCTACAATATTTCTAAAAAAAGTTCCAGTGATTGGAACGTAAGGTACGAGACTCCTGYGGGAAAAGCGTGTCTWGGGGAGACCCCCAGGCGCAAGCCGAGGAGGCTCCCCAAGACACGCGGAAAGCGAGTGCCTGGAGTGGAAATCAACGTTCCCATTTTACAAAACCAGAAAAAACTGTCGGCAAACAATTATTATCTAGTTTTGAACAAAAGGGTTCTATCTAAATAAAACAAAGTTGATTGGAACGTAAGGTACGAGACTCCTGCGGGAAAAGCGTGTCTWGGGGAGACCCCGCAGGCGCAAGCTGAGGAGGCTCMCCGACCGCCCGCGGAAAGCGAGTGCCTGGAGTGGAAATCAACGTTCCCATTTTACAAACCAAGAAAAAACTGTCGGCAAACAATTATTATCTAGTTTTGAACAAAAGGGTTCTATCTAAATAAAACAAAGTTGATTGGAACGTAAGGTACGAGACTCCTGYGGGAAAAGCGAGTCTTGGGGAGACCCCGCAGGCGCAAGCCGAGGAGGCTCCCCGACCACCCGCGGAAAGCGAGTGCCTGGAGTGGAAATCAACGCTCAAATTTCACAACCCCTCAAGAAAAAACATAAAGGATATGCAAATTTTCTTTAAGATCACAGATCGGGGAGAGCAGTCCGATCCTCTTTGTCGTCTACTGAAAAGAGGCATTCTACTTCTTGGTTTTAATTCTATACCAATACTTATACTTTTCTTCAAACCCCAATTTTCCGTATAAGCTTAAAGCAGGTGCGTTCGTTTCTATCACCTGAAGATAAGCATTTTTTGCTCCATTTTCTTTACCCCAATGCAATAGATTACGAATGAGTATTGCACCATTGCCTTGGTTTCGAAAGTTTTCATGGGTAATGATATTGTACAGGCCTATGTATTCGTCTTCCAAAACACCCAGTCCACTTGCTGTAACGGTTCCACCTTCATCAGTCAACAACATAAAGCATGTTTTTGGAATGATATTCCCTAACATCTTTTTCAGGATGGTTTGATCATGATCATCAATATTACTTAGCAGGCAGAAATCGTGAAACCATTCATCATGTAAATGATCATACTTTATGACATTGGTTTCATTCGGTGACTCTGTATCTGCCAAATTCAATACCTGGACACTTGTTGTTCCTTCAAGGGCATACCCAGACTCTTCCAGCAAACAATCCAAGTTGATAGGGTTTGCCTGTGGAGTCACTTTGTACACGGCCTTATCATTCCTTGCAAAATATAATTGTTCACAATTCGAAATTTTCTTTTTCACATTTTCATTCGATGGATAGATGGGGGTGATGGAATTCGCCCTTTTCGTATATCCATCCGCAAATCGGATAACCCATCCATCATAGATTTGCGTTTGCATGGCGGGTAAAGCATTCAGCGATAATTCTTCAATCTTCTGTATCCATTTGGACTGATCCATATTCCTCTTCCTCTTCAAAAGTCTATTTGACCATTATTATTATACATGGCCCCCCATTTTTTTTAATAGAACCAAATAAAAGAAGCGGCACACTGGCCGCTTCAGTTGAACAATGTCATATAAATGATTCCAAACAGAAAAAAGATTCCGCAACAAACAATTAAGACTTTTGCAAGTTTCTCCACAGCTTACTCCCTCTCATGAAGGGCATTAAGAAATTCCGGCGCCGATGACAAAAGATAATGCGATTGATATGATCATCGATAGGAATCCAACTGCCCGATTATCTTTTTGTATTTCTTCATCTATTTTAAATCCAGGAGTCATAAATTCAAAAATGAAATAACCGATCAACAGCAGGACAAAACCGTAGACGCCCCAGCCAATCATGGTAAGAAGCGAATTCTGATGGAGAATGGACTGTTGGAATACATAGGCGATCCCAAAAATTTTACCACCTGTTGCCAACGCGACAGAAAGGTTTCCCTGTTTGATCTCCTCCCAGTTCTTGTACTTTGTGACAAGTTCAAAAATGGCTAAAAAAACAATCATGCACAGAATAACGACACTGTAACGAGCAGCTATATATACATATTCATTYTCCCACATATTCTCCATGGTCCAACTCCCGAATGGTAACTAGCCACCCGGCTTGGCTGAATTGCCGGAATGACCGCTTTCCTTTATTTAAATTCCACCACCGTAACACCTGTTCCGCCTTCACCGGCTTCGCCGAAGCGAATCCTTTTGACAGAGCGGTGATTTTTCAAGTATTCCTGGACCCCGGACCGAAGAGCACCCGTCCCTTTACCATGAATGATGGAGACACTCGAATAACCGGCCAAAAGAGCATCATCAACGTATTTTTCCACTCTTGATATGGCATTTTCAAAGCGTTCTCCACGAAGGTCAAGTTCGACGCTAACGTGATAATCGCGGCCTTTGATCGTGGTAAGCGGCTTTGTTTCTTTTACTTTTGTGCTCTTGATGAATTCCAGGTCAGACTCCTTCACTTTCATTTTCATGATGCCGATCTGAACCTGCCATTCATTATTTGAGACCTTCTCAATCAAGTGACCTTTTTGACCAAAGCTTACGACCTTTACTTCATCTCCAGGTTTCAAGCTTTTATCCAGCGGCCTCGCAGCTTTATTTGTTGTTTTTTTCACTTTAGGCGCTGCTTCTTCAAGCCGTTTTTTGGCATCGATCAGTTCATGCTCTTTAACATCGGCATGCTTTTCAAGTCGCAGTTTACGTAAGTCGGCAATGATTGCTTCCGCTTCCCTTTGTGCATTTTCAACGATTGTCGCTGCCTCTTTTGCTGCCTTTTCAACCATCGCATCCCGTTCTTGATGGTACTCATCAATTTGCTTTTGAAGGTCTTTATGAAGAATTTCCGCCTGTTTCAGGTGATTCTTGGCTTCCAATTCCTCTTCTTCAGCCTTCTTGCGGCTGTCTTCAAGGGACGCTATCATATTTTCAACTTTATTCGTATCCTCACCGATATGGCCGCGGGCGTTGCTGATCACGTTTTCTTCCAAACCAAGGCGCTTGGAAATTTCAAACGCATTACTCCGCCCTGGTACACCAATTAAAAGTTTATAGGTGGGACTCAAGGTTTCCACATTAAATTCGACGCTTGCATTTATGACGCCTTCCCGATCATATCCATACGCTTTTAATTCCGGGTAATGTGTCGTTGCAATCACACGTGCTCCGCGCTTATACACTTCATCCAAAATGGAAATGGCCAAAGCTGCACCTTCCTGTGGGTCAGTTCCCGCTCCAAGCTCATCGAATAATACAAGACTGTCATAATCGACATGCTTAAGGATATCGACAATATTGACCATATGCGAAGAAAATGTACTTAAGCTTTGTTCAATCGACTGTTCATCGCCTATATCGGCATAAACAGAGGAAAACACAGCCGTTTCGGAACCATCCAGCGCAGGGATCTGCAGACCGGACTGGGCCATTAACGTACAGAGGCCAATCGTTTTCAGGGTAACCGTCTTACCACCTGTATTCGGACCGGTGATGACGATTGTCGTAAATTCATCACCAAGAAAAATATCATTGGCCACGACGACATCATTCGGAATGAGCGGGTGTTTCGCTTTGAATAATTTTACGCGCCCCTCATTATTCAGAATCGGCTTGGAACCTTTTATCGCTTTTGCATATTTTGCCTTGGCGACAAGGAAATCGATTTGTGCCAGCACTTTGACATTATGAAGCAATTCAGGGGTGAACGCACCGACTTTTTCCGATAGTTCGACCAATATCCGTTCTATTTCCTGCGTTTCCTTCACTCGGGTTTCCTGCAGGACATTATTCAGCTGAACGATTGCTTGCGGTTCAATGAACAACGTCTGTCCTGATGATGATTGATCATGAATGATCCCGCCATACACACTGCGGTATTCCTGTTTTACCGGGATGACGAATCGGTCATTCCGGATGGTGATGATGGCATCGGATAACATGGTTGATGCATTGGAAGAACGGATCATACTTTCCAGTTTTTCCCTTACGCGACTTTCATTCGTCCGAATTTGGTTTCTTAGGGTACGAAGCTTGTCGCTGGCAGAATCCATCACTTCGCCATGTTCGCTTACTGCATACGTAATTTCCTGCTGCAAATCAATCAATGGATGTAGGGAATCGATATATTCGGCTAAAAGCGGAACATCAATCTCCTGCTCTGCCAGTTCTTCGAAGAAACGGCTTAAGATCCTGCCGGCACGAATCGTACTCGCAAGTTCCATCAATTCCATCGGTGAGAGCATACCGCCAATCTGTGCCCTTTTTGCATGCGGACGGATATCGAAAATTCCGCCCAATGGCAAGTTACCTTTCAACCTTACGATTTTGGCAGCCTCATCTGTTTCTTCCTGCCATCTCGACACTTCTTCAAAATCCGTGGAAGGCATCAATTGCTCCGCCTTTTCTTTTCCTATGGATGAGGATGCGTGTGAGATTAATTGTTCTTTTATTTTATGAAATTCCAATGTCTTTAAAGCTTTATTATGCATGGAGTTAAAGCTCCTCCTTATTTATGGGCAAATAGTTAATCATTTCTCTTTAAAAACGCCAATAAGCCATCCGTATCCCTTGCATTAAGAACCGTGGATTCTTTAATCCAGCCCTTTTTGGCTGACGAGACCCCCACAGGCATATGTTCAAGCATGTCGATGCTGTGGGCATCCGTATTGATCACAATCGGAACGCCTGCTTCCTGAGCCTTGCGGAGATGCGGAGGTGCCAAATCCAATCGGTTCGGATTCGCATTCAATTCCAAGGCCGTATTCGTTTCACGGGCCAGTTCGATCAGCATTTCTATATCCACATCATATCCGGTTCGTCTGCCGATGATCCTTCCCGTTGGATGTGCGATGATATCTACATGCGGATTATTCAGAGCCGTTTTTAAGCGCTCCATGATCGTTTCCCGAGGCTGTGAAAAACTTGAGTGAATCGATGCAATGACCAAATCCATCTCTGCAAGCAGCTCATCGTCATAATCAAGTGTCCCATCAGGAAGTATATCCATCTCTATCCCGGAAAGAACGGTAAAGTCAGTGTATTTTTCATTAAGTTCATGGATGATCCGTTTTTGTTCACGTAAACGTTCAGCGGTCAAGCCGTTCGCCACTTTCAGATATTGCGAATGATCGGTGATGGCCATATATCGATACCCTTTTGCACGGCATGCTTCAATCATTTCTTCAATCGTATGAGCACCATCACTCCATGTCGTATGCATATGCAGATCACCTTTAATGGCCTCTAAAGATATGAGAGGTTCATTGGCATCATAATGCYCCACTTCCGTTCCGTCTTCACGCAGTTCTGGGGGAATGAAAGGAAGGCCAAAATGATTATAAAATTGTTCTTCCGTTTCAAACGTCAATACATCACCGGTTTCAGTCACTTCCACCCCATATTCGCTGATTTTCTCTCCGCGATCTTTAGCAAGCTGGCGCATCCGCACATTGTGATCCTTCGAACCTGTAAAATGATGAAGTGTCGTGATGAATTCCTTATCCTTAACGATTCGGAAATCGACAGAAATGTCATATTCATAATCAAGCACGACCGATACTTTTGTATCACCGGCCGCAATCACCTGTTTTATCCCTTTTATTGCAAGCAGTTGATTCTTAACCTCTTCGGGATGATCTGTCGAAATGATGAAATCGAGGTCCTTGATTGTTTCCCTCATACGCCGGATGCTGCCCGCCCTGGAAGAACGGATGATGTAATCCATGTTAGCAAGGGCCGTTTCAATATCAGCCGCAATCGGTCTCATGAAGGCTAGGGGCAGCCGATCTGGCCTTGAACCAGCCTCAGCAATTGCAGACAGGATCTTCTCTTCCGTTTTTTTGCCGAAACCGGCAAGCGCCGCGACCCTGCCTTCCTCACAGGCGATTTTAAGATCATTCACATCTTTGACATACAGCTCTTTATGAAGCTTGGCAATTTTCTTACCGCCCAAACCTTGAAGCTGCAGAAGCGGAATCAATCCTTTTGGCACCTGCTCCTGAAGCTCTTCAAGTACAGTCGATTTCCCTTCATTTATATACTCTTCGATGACGGATGCCGTTCCTTTCCCGATTCCATTCAAAGCGGTAAAATCTTCGATCTCCGTCAGGCTCCGGTCATCCGTTTCCAAGGCGCCAGCTGCCTTTCGGAAAGCTGAAACCTTAAACGGGTTCTCTCCTTTTAGTTCCATATATATTGCAATTTTTTCTAATAGTTTAATGATATCTTTTTTATTAATTGTCATTTAATTCACCGCCGAAAAAATTAGTAGGGTGTCCCATGTTCACTTTCTTAAAGATACCTTTCTTGGAGGTAAAGTACAAGCAGTCAGGTTCTTAACCTTCGAATCAAATAGAATGAAGCTACATGCCGCTACATAAAAAGGGGCCTCCCCCGTGTTCAAAGTATAGGAATCCAGGACTTTGAACACGGGAGGCAGGCCCTCTTATACTGACATTAAGATTGTTTTACATCATGAAACCATAGTTCCTTCACTTGCTCGGAAAGGAACGGCGTATGTTTCACGATCGATTCTGCCAGAAATGAGCCAGTTAATGGTTTCTGGATGGAATCCATTGGCAGCATGGCAGCTATATATAATATAATAAACATGATAAGATAGACTTCGAGAAAACCCAATATCCCTCCGCCCCAGCGATTCAGTTGCTTTAATATCGGTAGATGGGTAATGAAATTGAGCATGGATCCTATCATTTGCCAAAGAATCTTGGCAGCAAAGAAAATGATTGCAAAGGCAATTGCATTGTAATACGCCGTATCAAGCCCGACTGTATTGAAAAACATATTAAGGGTCGAGGAATCACCCATCGTTGGGAACGGAATCCATAATTTCAAATTGGGAGCAAGATCTCCGTAAAATACATAGGCGACGATGAAGGCTACAATGAACCCAGTCATATGRACCGTTTGTAAAATGAAGCCACGCTTTAAACCGATTAATAAACCGATTAAAAGAATGGCCAGAATTGCTAAATCAAGCATGTACTCAGTCCTTCTCTCTCTTTAATTCCAGTTGAAGCTGGTCTAGTTCATCTTTTAATTTAATATATTCATGGATGGTATTCACGGCCGTTAGCACCGCTAGCTTGCTTGTATCCAAGTGTGGATTTTTCATCCTGATCTCTCTCATTTTTTCGTCAACCATCGAAGCGACCAGGCGCATATGACTTGCGCTTTCTGTGCCGACGATTGTATATGGCTGTCCGTATATATCAACTGTTGTTTTATTTCGTTTATCGTCTGACAAAATGATGCCCCCAATCTAAACAATCCTAATTCTATCATATCATGAAGTTTTTCGTCATGAAAGAGAGTACATCGTCATTTCTCGCATTAAAATTTCAATAATTTGTCATACGATATCGAATTTAGGAAGAAGATTACCTAATAAACAAAATGAAGTTAGGAGCTAACCCATTATGTCCCATGTTGTTTTACTTATCAGTCCTGAACAAATAAAGGCGATGAAGTCCCATTATTCTTCATCCTTGGCCGCCAAGCAGCCGCCAGGGAGCATCTTTTCCGCCAAACCGCCGCTATGTACGGTGACGGCCTATAAATCCGGGAAGGTCCTTTTTCAAGGTAAGAATGCCGAAATAGAAGCGGTAAAATGGCAAAAGGGTACCACTGCTGCGGCTCCAAAGAAAAAAACGGCATCCTCTGCATCGGTCAACGTCCATCGATATTCGCCGCCAGCAAATATCGGAACCATGTCAGTGATTGGTTCAGACGAGGTCGGAACAGGAGACTATTTCGGCCCGATGACCGTCGTAGCCGTATATGCCAAGAAGGAGCAACTCGCTCTATTAAAGGAGCTAGGTGTCCAGGATTCCAAAAATCTGAAAGACCCACAGATCATCGACATTGCCAAACAGATTAAGGATGTAGTGCCCTTCAGCCTGCTCACATGCGACAACCCGAAATATAATGCGCTGCAGGCAAAGGGAATGTCACAAGGAAAAATGAAGGCACTCCTCCATAACCAAGCAATCAAGAACCTCATGCAAAAAATCCAGCCAGAACAAGCGGAAGCCGTCCTTATTGATCAATTCGCTCAACCAGAGGTATTTTTCAATTACCTAAAAGGCCAAGAACTATTCCAAGCTAATGCCACCTATCTATGCACAAAAGCGGAAGGCATTCACCTTGGAGTGGCAGCCGCATCCATCCTGGCCCGATATGCATTTGTCAAACGCTTTGACTTGCTGAGTGAAAAAGCCGGATTCAAAATCCCTAAAGGTGCCGGATTTGCAGTAGATGAAGCGGCCGCAAGATTGATTCACGAAAAGGGAATCGATTCATTACACGAATTCACGAAAACCCATTTTGCCAACACTGAAAAAGCGAAGCGACTCTATCAACAGAAATATCATAAATAGAAGAAAGCGGCTGATCTTCCTGAACAGCCGCCTTTTTCTCGTGAAAATGCGCGGTTTACTCATGAGTTTGCTCGGTTTACTCGTGAATTCACGCTATTTACACGTGAGCTTACGCCATTTACTCATGAGTTTGCTCGGTTTACTCGTGAATTTGCGCGGTTTACTCGTGAATTAGCTCCATTTACTCGTGAGTTTACGTCATTTACTCGTGAGTTTGCTCGGTTTACTCGTGAATTCACTATTTACTCGTGAGTTTGCACCTTTTACTCGTAAAATCAAAAAAGACAGCTCCCCATGATTCAGGGAGCTGTCTTTTTGGTTTTATCCTCTTAGCTCTGCGCCGGCTTTTTCTTTAACGGCTTCAAGCACTTTATCATGTGCTTTTGTAATGTCCTCGTCCGTCAGGGTACGTTCCGGGTCGTAGTATTTC
>NZ_JBFUIQ010000138.1:0-9347 GCF_056401795.1 Peribacillus sp. P4_D6 | reverse complement strand
GGGATGCCCTGCTGCACGATCAGATTCTCGAGCGGGCGGTCGTGAAAAATGTGTTTAACGATGGATTCCAATGTTGAAAACCGTTGCAGTTTATTTTCTTTTGCTTCGTTTGTATAGCGGCAATAATAAACATTCTCATGCTTATCATAAAGAATTTGGTGAATCCCTAGACCGAGGCTGCCGTGAATGGGCTTTATATAAACTTGCCGGTAATGGGAAAGAAGGGTTTCCACCACGGATATGGATTGAAATGGATACGTTTCCGGCAAATAAGGCAGTGCCCGCTCATCTGCACATAACCTTTCATTTACATCCCATTTATTGAAAAATCCGGGGTTATACCATGGTATGGTATATATTTTTTGGAATTTCTGCTTCACTTCTTTAGGTCCTTCACGGTTTTCCGTCAACCGATTTGGTAGCCGGTCATAGATGACATTAGGAAAAGGAAATTCATAAATGTTCCAGTCATCTTTATCAAATACATAGCCTTTGATTGTCTCCTCATCCCAATTGATTACATTCTCTCCAAAAACAAAGGGAATACAGCCTGTGGTCTTGCTAAGCGAAAGGAGATTTGCGAAAAATTCAGATCTCTCCCCTAAAGGTTTGTTTGAAAGGCCCGTGAAGCCTGAGGAAAAGATTCCGACAAGCGGTCCGATATGGATGCTCTTGCCGTATATGAATAAATGAAGGGGAATATCGGTATGATCGAATAGTAGAGCTTCCGCAAGACTTTTCGATAGCACGATTGTTTGATTGACGGCCGGGTTTTGTTTGACGATGGCAGGACATGAATGCCGTCCGAAATAAATTAATTCAATCTCTGCCAAATCTCCAAGCTCTGAAGGGTAGTAGAGAACATTGCCAGGGATAGCGGCAATTTCGGCAGGATAAGTCTTTCTCACTTCCTATTCACCTGCTTTCTGAAGCTGTTCGGCTAAATACTGGCTATACTGAAACGGTGCTCGATGAATATCTTTCATGGTCTCCGGCTGTAGTGCCTGAATGATTTTCCTTCCAGGCTTCGAGTTAATGTCCATTATCCATATTTGGCCTTTTTTATCGATGCCTAGATCAATTCCCAACTCGAATAATCTTTCAAAGACAGCTTCGGTTTCAACGGGCAGGGTGCGAAGGATATGATGAATCTTTTGTTCGACAGCAATCGAAATCGTTTCCGGGTTTATTTTGTTGAAGGTATCCAATGAAATGGCTTCCCCGCCTGTGGCAAGATTTGAAGTAATTCCGTCTTTTTGTCCCGTACGAATTCCGCGGCCCCGTTCCATCCATTGATTCTTCTCGTTTTTTTGAAGTAAAATCCGTAAATCGAATGGCTCATTATTTTGGGTGCAAAGTTCTAAATATGGCTGGCAAAGATAACGGTATCGATTTAATAAATGCTGCAGCCATTTGTTAAGCTGAGATTTGGAGGAGAATGGGCGGTCATATTTGGTGCCCTTTTTCGTCATGGAAACCAGAGTCCCGTCTTCGGTTTTTGAAAGGAGATAGATTCCTGTACCGCCTGCACCGAATTCAGGTTTGATGATGATTTTATCCAGGCGTTCCAAATGCCCTATAATATCTTCAGGTGTCGTCACTTGTACGGTTTCTGGAAAAAATGCCTGTAGGTGTGGATGGTTTTTTAGGATTTGGTACACTTCCCACTTACCAGGAAGGCCCAGTCCTAAGAAATTCGAGTTATCTTTTAACCACTCGATTTTGTGTCGTGTTTCCGTTGACTCACGGACTAAACCGTGAAAACAGCGATCATATACAAAATCAGGTAAATCAAAAGATGTGGCGATCCAAGTTTCGTTCTCGGCATCAAAACGCTCGCCCCTCACTTTTTTCAGATCCATATCAATATTTTCCGGTGAGAATTTGCAAACTTTCATATTAAATGATTTAGCGGCTTTGGCTATTTCGGTGAAGTAGTTGTTTTCATGAGTATCCGACGCGGCCATTAATCCTATTAACACGTGCTAGCAACTCCTTTTATGGATGGTTTTCGCGGTTAAGGGCAAGCATGAAATCTATGATTGATTTTACTGATGGACGAAAGGTTTCATAGTTGCCTTGAAATTTTTTCGAAGGTTTTGAATTCACTTCGATGATCCATGGATGGGTATCGGTATCCAGTGCTAAATCGATCCCTAGCTCACCGAATGAATCGTCAAGGTTTTCGACTAAGGTCTCCGCAGTGTTTTTAGCCAGCCGGACGAGCTTTTGATATATGCGGCTGGCGTCCTGAAGTTCAAATGCTTCTTTTAGAAAATCCGGCCCATTTTTCATCAATCCGCCTTGTGCAAGATTGGAAACAATAGTACCAGGATCCCCAATCCGGGCAACCATTGATGTAACTTTCCATTCAAGCTGTTCGTTCCGGTGAAGCAGTATGCGGAAATCAACCTTTCTCTGATCGGTTTCGAATAGGGAAATCCCTTTTTGAAGAATGAAGGATCGTTTTCTGGAAAAATTTTTTAAGGTTTCAAACAACTTTTCATCCGTATCAGCAAAATGTACATTCTGGAGATGTCCGGATTGCTCGATTTTCCATTTTCCAGCTACTTGCGTTAATCTGCAAATATTCCTGCCTTGGCTGCCCGATGCGGGTTTAAAGTAGATTACCGAATGCTTTTCTATAAATGTCAAGAAAGGTTCCTTTTCGTTAAACAATATTGTCTCTGGCAAATTTGGCAATAGCTCATCCTCTAAGATCAGTAGTTCGTGTACATCATGTTTGGAGAGGAACCTTCCGTTGAACATCGGAATCGACCGTTCCTCCAGTTCAGTTTTAAACAGCTTGAAAGAAGGCGATTGCTCAAGTTTGCGCGAATGTATCCGGTTATAAAATACATCAGGGATGGGGAGGGGCAAGGCTTTCCAGCCACCTTGCCCTGGCAGGTAGCCTTCCACAACCCCATCTTGAAGAGACTGCAGTTTAACTAAATAGAAGGGGATGCCTTGCTGATTACAATATGATTTCATTTCCTGATAAAATTTTTCCATCTCGCCGAATGTCCCGTCTTGCAAGGGAGTCTGGTTCATGAGTGAAGCGAAGAATGGGCCTATTTTAATTGACCTTTCATCCGCATGGTATGAGACGGAGATTGGATCGGAAAAAACGGGTAAGGATAAAATTTGGTTCATATCATATGAAAGTTTCAATGTAGGCTGGGATGACGGGAATGGCTGGACAAGTACCGGGACGGAACGGCATCCAGCCATTATCGTTACGGGTTCTCCAAATTGAAGGTCCCATTCCTCAAATAATTTTTCTTCGATAAACAATAGCGCCTTCTTTCTAGTCTCTGCGGGATTTACCGTAATGTAAACTTTCTGATGGTCAAGGTTCATAATAATTCCCCGTTTGCACTAAGTTTGATATCCTTTAATAATTAAATGATGGGCAAATGTGGATAACACATTCTATGATTTTTTAATTAGAAGGTGTCATCAAGCCTTTATTTCAAGCAATAAAAGAAGAAATTTCATGGGTGAGTTTTGGGTAAAGATACTGTTTATGGTCGTCGTTGTTGCAGTAATAGGTGGCTTCACTAATTTATTGGCTATCAGAATGCTATTCAGACCGTATAAGCCAATCCATATTTTTGGGAAGCACCAGGGTTGATTCCGAAGCGGCAGGATGAGTTAGCTAAACAATTAGGCAAATTGGTGGTCGATCATTTAATCACACCAAGGAGCATTCAAAATAAAGTCATCAATGATGCCTCTATACAGAATATGAAAATTTTCGTCCAGGCAGAAGTAAAGAAACATTGTCCACACAAAAAGTACTGCTCAATTGCTTGATCAATTGGGAATGAAGAATTCTTCATTTAACGCTAGAACAGCGGTTACAAACATTCATTCTCGGTAAATATGAAATATGGTCGGAAGAGAACATGAGCAAGAGCTTGAAAGATATCGTCCCCCCCCGCACCTTCAGCAAAAAGCCCTCGACTCGATTCCTGCGTTGTCACATTTCATCGTGAAAAAGGGAAAAAGAATATTTTGACAGTGCGGAAGGCAAACGCCATCTTGAAGACATGTTGGATGATTTTTTCAAGGAACGGGGCAAGCTGATCAATTTAATTCAGCTGTTCATTGGAAACGAAAAGTTAATTGATAAGATTCAGCCGGAAATCATTAAATTTTTTGAACAATCGAGAACGATTGATATATTGTCAGTGATGTTGGTGAAAGAGTGGGGAAATCTCGAGAAATGGGATATAGAGAAAATCGAGGGAATGATCGGGAGAGAAACGATAAAAAAATGGATTACCGAAAAAACGGCTGAAATGCTGCCTGTCGCTTCGATCATGAATAAGCCGGTTCGAGAATTGGCTGCCGATTTCTCGGACATCATCGTGGAAAGGGCGTTCCGATTTTAGTGGAAAAAGTTGCCGAGTACGTAATCAATCATTTCCAGCCGCTATTCCAAAAACTGCATTTGGACGATATCGTGGAAGAACAGGTTTCGTCCTTTTCGGTGTCCCGTCTAGAGGAAATGGTCGTTTCCATCACTAAGGAATTGTCGATGATCACATGCATTGGGGCTTTGCTTGGTCGAATCATCGGTTTATTTCAAGGTTTCGTAACTGTTTTAATAGGATGACGTGTAATTCTCAATCGGATTTGTTATAGTGGAAAAGGTGTAGGAATACAATGATTACCGGGAGGGGAAATAAATGAGTAACGTATATGATGCAGCGTATGAAATGGAAAAGGCGATTAGGGCAAGTAATGAATATGCCGATTTGCAACGCTTATATGATCTTGTGAATTCTGATGAAGCAACAAAAGGAATGTTTGAAAACTTCCGTAATCTGCAAATGTCATTGCAGCAAAAGCAAATGATGGGACAGGAGATTGCACCGGAAGAGGTTGAGCAAGCACAAAAGACGGTACAGCTTGTCCAACAAAACCCAACCATTTCGCAATTGATGGAAGCTGAACAACGGATGAGCATGGTCATCGCAGACCTCAATAAAATTATCATGAAGCCGCTTGAAGATTTATATGGCTTGCCTGAGCAACAGCAATAAGCAGTTGGAGACTCCCTACTTTAATGGTTGGGGGTTTTTTTGTTCCCTGAAAGCACAAGTACAAGGGTCGTGAACCACTATTTGTTCTATTCTCGAAATTTTAGTCATAAATTTTGAAAGAGGATACAACAGATGGGAGAGATCAGCATGGTATATCGACTACTTGCGGTCAATATCGACGGGACATTGCTCCAGTCGAATGGCCGTTTAAATAAATCGACTAAAGAAGCAATAGATTATGTTCACCAAAAAGGTGTCCATGTTGCACTTGTGACGTCAAGAAACTATCACTCAGCAAAAAAAGTGGCCAAAGCCCTCAAAATAAATCCGATGATCGTTGCTCAGCAAGGAGCCTTTGTCGGAGCTTCCATGGAAAAGCCGATAATGGTAAAAAGAATATCAGAAGAACTGACTGCAGAGCTCGTGCAAATGCTTGAAAAGACCACGTGCCAAATATTGCTCATTCATGAAAAATACTCGCTGGGCAATCGGGTGAACCTCCCGGAGAATTTGCT
Organism: Peribacillus sp. P4_D6; assembly: GCF_056401795.1. Taxonomy (NCBI): domain Bacteria; kingdom Bacillati; phylum Bacillota; class Bacilli; order Caryophanales; family Bacillaceae; genus Peribacillus; species Peribacillus sp. P4_D6. The sequence continues at coordinate 3,781 of NZ_JBFUIQ010000138.1, read as the reverse complement.
TGGTAAATCGGTTATGTATTTGAATGACCAAAATATTTATGCTCAAAATTATGTGGATGATATCAGTGAAGAGCTTATTGATCAGCCGATGGCCCCGACGAAGATGGACATTATATTTCCAGAAAAAAATGCTCGAAATGATATGTTGAAATTGATAAAGGAAATGTTCCCTGAGGTAGATGCAGTCTTACACCCAGGACATAAACTGACAATCGTTCCGAAGGGTGTATCTAAATGGAGTGGTGTATTGTATTTAGCGGACCATTTAAAGGTGAAAAGAACGGAGATCGTCTCGATTGGCGATGGATTGGATGATATGGAGATGATTGCCGGTTCTGGTCTGGGAGTTGCCATGGGCAATGCGGATGAGGAAGTACGGAAAGTGGCAAAATGGGTGACGCGATCCAATGATCAAGATGGTGTTGCCTATATGCTTAGGGAGTTTTTCCGGAAACAGCATCCGATCGAATTTTTACAAAAAATGAATATGCTTAAGTGAATGGCGGGGTTCCTTCTGTTGAAGGGGCCCCGTTCAGATAACGCCGCTTGCGAGGTCTGTCATCTTTCATAAATAATTATAAGTTTCTTTCCATAAACTAAAGGAAAATCAGTAATGGAAAGGAAGAATTCAATGGGTGTAATCAATGCAAAAGAAGTGCAGGTCGGTGACGAGGTGTTTGTGATTTATAATAATCCCCATGTCCCTACAGTTTCGAATATCAGGGCAGCGGAAATTGTTCCGCACCCCAAAGATCCCAATGCAGTTGCCTTGTTCCTGAATGATACATTTCATACGATCGAGGATGATGATGCTTTGTTCACTTCGGAAGCCTCAGCGGAAAAAGCATACAGTGATTATATGGATAACCAGGACCAGATGACTTGAGAGGCGTTTACTCAGCTTTACGGGTGAACAGACGAAAGCCCACGCTATAAAAAGCGGGGGCTTTTTTTAATTTTATTCACGAGTATTTGCTGCAAACTCACGAGTAAAAGCATAAAATTCACGAGTAACGCTCGAATTCACGAGTATTTGCTGCAAACTCACGAGTAAAAGCATAAAATTCACGAGTAACGCTCGAATTCACGAGTATTTGCACCAAATTCACGAGTAAAAGCTAAAAACTCACGAGTATTTGCTGCAAACTCACGAGTAAAAGCTTAAAATTCACGAGTATTTGCTGCAAACTCACGAGTAAAAGCATAAAACTCACGAGTAACGCTCGAATTCACGAGTATTTGCACCAAATTCACGAGTAAAAGCATAAAATTCACGAGTATTTGCACTAAACTCACGAGTAAAAGATCGAAACTCACGAGTAACGCTCCGAATTCACGAATTAAAGCTCCGAATTACCGAGTAACGCTAGAATTTTATGAGTAAAAGCTAAAAACTCACGAGCATATGCTCCAAACGTACGTGCAAACGCACCAAAACTGTAATTTTTCGTCCTAAATAATAAAAACTGCCACTCCCATTTCAAGAAAAACAGGGTGACAGTTACTTACTCTTAGTTATTATTGGATTCTATGAATAATTTCATTGCGTGAATTTGGCCTATATGATTGGTTTCGTGCAAGACTACAAAATTAATGAATTCTCCCACTGTTTCCATTCCGTTGAAAGGCTGTGCTGTTTTTTCGGTCAATCGTTCTTCCGGAATTTCAAGAAGTCGATCAAGTTGTTCATGCAACTGTTGCTTCAATACTTCAACGGAAGGTACATCTCCGGTCCAGTTGGCTGGTTTTGAACCATATCCGAATAGCTGGCTGTAACTCTCTGGCAAATTACTGCTGGAGTTCAATAAAAACTTTTCCGCTGCAGTAAGGACATGTCCAATGTGCCAATGGATTGTATTATTAAAACCTTCAGGCTGCACATCCATGAACTCTGTATCGATTCCCTCAATTTCTTTTAAAAGATTGCTGCGCATGGCTGTCAGTTGATTTTTAACATAATTCATTTTATATTCCCCTTTCAATCTTGTATTACTTACCGCTACTCATGAAAATTATAGCAAGTATATTTCAATATTATCAAATTTTAGATAAGCCTTTTCAAAAAGGGGGGACTTATCAATTTACAATTTATTTCATTTTAAGGGGTGTAATTGTTGAATAATAATCGGAATATATGCATTGAAGGACATATGCCCAAGGGATAAAGGGTAAAAAATCGACAAACAATCCTATTACTCTTTTGCGTGGACTAGTATAATGAAAATATTGGATAATTAATCCATTGGGGTATAAGGAGATGACATGTAATGAAAAGGAAACCGCTCCTTGTTGGCCTTTGCTTATTATCAATAACGTTGGCTTCAGGTTGCACAACAAAGCAAGAACATATTTCCGTTCAAAAATATGAAGGTAAACACTACAAATTCGAAGCATATAAAGAAAAGATAGAATTGGGGAAAACAGAAAAAACCAAAGAAATAATAAAGAATGCCGATTGGGAAGAATTCGCGCTGGAGAAGGATCATCCTAAGGCGGACTTCATCTTTTATTTTAATGATCAGAAAAACGAAGGTGAAATTTCCGTATATTATGCCTGGGTTAATACGGATGAAAATATTGTAGAATTGACGAAGGACGAACATAGCCAGTATGTACAGTTAAATAGAAAGGATTCTGAAATTATATTAAGACTGCTTAATTGATGTATAGAGGAGATCCTTGCTTTCAAAAACTTCCGAACAAGCATTTTTTGAACTCTTATGTGCCCGACTATCATCAGAGTTATATAATGCAGCCAGCCTTTTTAAGGGGTGGTCGCAAATTCCATTGAAAATTAATGTTTGACAACAATAAGGTGAAAGAAACCGGACTTCCATAAAAGTCCGGTTTCTTCCATTCTGCTCAGGCTGAATCAGTCTTCTTTTTTGTTGTCCTCAATAGTGGCATGGTGCAACAACGGAAAGAGCCACCGGACTTGATGATTTCGCTTATATCGACTTCAATGACTTCATATCCGCGTTCACGAAGCTGACTATTTACCTGTTTATTACAGGGTAGACTGAATAATTTTTTATTCCCAATCGAAAGCACGTTGGTACCTAAAGTGAATTGTTCTTCTTTCGTCACTTCAATCATGTCATAACGTGAAGCTAATAAATCCATCTCTTTTTTTGTAAAGGACTCTGGAAAAATAAGCGCCTCTGTCGGTGATATGATATTGAAAACACAGTCTAAATGAAGGAATGTTTCAATGAAAGGAACCGCTATTACCTCGTATTCCGGTAATAAGGATTGAAGATGCTTGACGGATGTTTCATCCGTTCTTTCACTGATTCCAATATAAATGGTTTTTCCGTCAATAAGGACATCCCCGCCCTCAATATGATTTTTGAGGAGGTTGAAATATGAAATACCATTCGTTTCGAGCCAGGATTTCAATATTTGTTCTTCACCCTGCCTGATACCTGTTGCCAACTCAGCTACGTAAACGGTTTCGCCAAGAGTGAAACCGATATCTCTCGTAAAGACTTGTTCCGGATATGTAATTTGAGGCGGAAGTTTTATGACTTCAATCCCTTCATGTTCTAGAGCCTTTGTAAATTGTGCGTGCTGCTCCAAGGCGAGTGCTTGATCGATATTTTCTTCTTGAAACTCTTTTTGTGTTTCGTTAATGATCTCCCTGATCTCCATATAATGAGGTTCACAAACAATTACCCGTGATAGCTTTGAATATTCACTCGCACAATAAGCTTCTAGTTCTTCGTTTATTTTATTTACCATAAATGAGCTCCCTCTAAATATAATTGTATCTTTACTATCT
>NZ_JBFUIQ010000137.1:0-9581 GCF_056401795.1 Peribacillus sp. P4_D6 | reverse complement strand
CTAATGGACCAAATAATACGCAGGCTACTACTGTTTCTTGGTGTACATCTAGGCCAGCACACCGTTCAATCATTGCTTCCATAGGAGAATCACCTCAATAAAAGATTAACAATACATATGACAGGAGATTTGTTACAAAAATTTTTGTATACGTACTAGCAGTACATTAAATGGTTCTTCAATACTGTCACAACCAGTTTCTTATACAGGGTATCTCCTTAAGATCCACCAAAAAAGGTTCAGCCTGGTTGTATTGTTATCACCATTATTGTCAACGGTTTAATGGGTTAGACTTTATTTTGGGGTAATGAGCAGGGTTTCGTGATAGATGGTGGCGGCGAGGATCGCCGCCATAGACGTTTCTTATGGAACTAAAGGGGCGGGTTAGTTGAAGAAGTTTTCTCGATATGTACTGTTTCCCAAAGATGTTTCTTACATCTACAATTATGGTGAAACACAATGAGAAATTGAGAAGGAGCTTATGCAGTTTGAATCTTATTAAATATTTTGGAATCCAATTTATTCTATTTACTATAATAATCCTAACAGGGTTTTACTCAGATAGTTACATAAGCAAGCCATTTACTTACACTGATCTAGTAGCAATAATTATTCATTTTGCTATACTAATCGTCGTGTTAAATGGATACTTTAAGCTAAAAGAACGTCTAATGCCTATTCATTTATTTAATAGAGTTTTACTTTCTTTGTTAGCTTTTGTTATTACCATTACTTTTATAGAGATTTTAACAGGAGAATGAGATATTTTCCCTAATGCACGGTGCGTTAGCTGAAGATCGGAGCTGTCTTTAAGGCAGCTTTTTCTTTATTACACTATCGGAGCAGCTTAGAACAATAAGTCCTATGGTATAATTCTGCTAATAGTTGAGTTTTCGGGGGTAAGTCAATGAATAATCAAGATTATTTTAATGATGAAAACTATACTGGTAATCACCTTCATGTAGATAATTGGAAATATGAGTTCACTCCATATATAGAAGCAATTGCTTGGGTAAGAAAAGACAGTTCAATGGACTTGTTTTTTAATGATTTCGCAGTTGATAAGGAGTTTCAAGCGTTATTTAGTGATAAAGAATACTATTATAATGAACTTATGGGTGTATTTCTTGGAAGAGAGCTAAATAGAAAAGAAAGGATTTTTTCTCTCTTAATGGTTAGTTCTATTTATCATTGTATAAATGTAACCTCTTTACTAATTTCCATATTTCACACCCCCTACTTGGACGTGAATGCGTTTACATTTGAATTTGCAATGATAACGTTGTAATTTACTAAACATATTGGTGTATAATAAATAAATCCATATAAAGACGGAGATGAATGCTTTGGTTACAATTACTGATATCGCGAAGCTTGCCGGAGTTGCTAAGAGTACAGTTTCACGTTATCTAAATAATGGTTCTGTTAGTGAGGCAACGAAAAATAAAATCGAACGTGTGATAAATGAAACCAGCTATGCTCCTAATGCCTTCGCTCAAAGTTTAAAAGCAAAGAAAACTAATATAATCGGTACCATCGTACCGAGACTTGATTCGTATGCTTCTTCTCATACGTTAATTGGCATTGATGAACAATTAAGAGAACTAAATTATCAAATGCTGATCTCAAATACCGGTCAGGATTTAGATCGGGAAATTGAAAATATTTACACACTGGCTAAGCAAAAGGTTGCGGGAATGATTTTGCTTCCATCCCAAGTTACAGCCGCCCATTTAGAGGCCTTCAAAGAGCTGCACTTGCCCGTTTTACTGGTTGGTCAGCAGCATGAAACAATTCACAGCATCATACACAATGATTATGAAGCAGCATATGATCTCGGAAAACATGTGCTGGAAAAAGGTCACCGTAAGATTGCTTTTTTGGGCGTAACAGGAAAAGATATTGCTGTAGGAGTCATGCGAAAAAAAGGATTTCAGCGGGCGATAGATGAAAAATCAGACTGTGAAGTAAGGTATTATGAAACAAGCTTCAGCATAACAGATGCATTAATCAATGTCCCCTCTATTATTGAGGAATTCACTCCCTCTATTATCGTATGTGCAACTGATAATATAGCAATTGGTGCTTTGAAAGCAGCTTATTTAAGAGGTTTAAAAATCCCAGAAGACTTGTCGATCACTGGATTTGGAGGTTATGAAGTAACAGAGATGATACACCCAGGCATAACTACAGCGAAATTTTACTACAAAGAAGCAGGACAAATGGCAGCTAAAAGTATCGTAAAGCTTGTTAACGGGGAAGAATTACCAAAATTATCTCTATCAAAATATAAAATTATTGAAAGAGAAAGCGTTGACAATCGTTTACTACACCGATTATAATCAAAATGAAATCGGTTACTAAATATTTCTCTTCTAAAATGTAACCGGTTTCTGTGAATCAACTTGTTGATATTATATTTTTTTGGTTTATGCTGGAACCGGTTCCGTTGCTTAATATATTCATATATTTTTTTGAATTCAAACGGAACCGGTTCCAAGTCAGCGTTTATAAACGTTTAAAAGGAGGATCATTATGAATTATAAAGAAGTATCCCAGGAAATATTGGAGGCAATCGGCGGGAAAGAAAATGTGGCAGCTGCCGCACACTGTGCGACTCGGCTCCGCTTAGCTTTACATGATGAAGATAAAGTCGATCAAGCAAAACTAGATGAGATGGATGCAGTAAAGGGAACATATTCAACTGGAGGACAATACCAGATTATTATCGGTGCGGGAACTGTTAATGAAGTATACAAAGAGTTTTCAAAGCTAACTGGACTTACTGAAATGTCGACGAAAGATGTAAAAGATGCTGGTTCGAAGAAAATGAATCCGCTTCAGCGCTTTGTAAAAATGCTTTCTGATATTTTTGTTCCTATTATTCCTGCAATTGTTGCCGGCGGTCTATTGATGGGGATTAACAACTTGCTCACAGCACCTGACTTATTTATCGCTGGGCAATCCATTGTCGAAGCTAACCCGGGATTCGCAGATTTAGCAGCTCTAATTAATACATTTGCCAACGCAGCATTTGTATTCCTTCCAATCTTAATCGGTTTCTCTGCCACACAGCGGTTTGGCGGAAATCCTTATCTGGGTGCTACACTTGGAATGCTAATGGTTCACCCTGACTTATTGAATGGTTGGGGATACGGAGGAGCCTTATTAAGCGGTGAAATTCAGGTCTGGAATATTCTCGGATTTGAAATTGAAAAAATCGGATATCAAGGCACTGTGTTGCCAGTACTTGTTGCTTCCTTTATTTTAGCAAAAATAGAAACGTATTTGCGAAAAGTCATTCCTTCCGCACTAGACAATATTCTAACACCATTATTGACAATTTTTATTACTGGTATCTTAACGTTCACAGTAGTAGGACCGATTACTCGTGCTACAGGGAACTTATTAACAGACGGTCTCATCTTCTTATATGATGGAACTGGTTTTATCGGAGGAGCTATATTTGGACTTCTTTACGCACCAATCGTTATCACAGGTATGCATCATAGCTTTATTGCTGTAGAAACACAATTACTTTCTGATATTTCAAAAACTGGGGGCTCTTTTATTTTCGTAATTGCAGCAATGTCCAATATTGCTCAAGGTGCAGCAACCCTTGCAGTTACTTTCATTACGAAAGATAAAAAAACAAAAGGCACGGCATCTGCAGCGGGTATTTCGGCTCTTTTAGGGATTTCAGAACCTGCAATGTTCGGTGTTAACTTAAAACTGAAGTATCCATTTATTGGAGCAATTATAGGTTCAGGAGTGGCTTCTGCTTTCGTCACCTTCTTCAAAGTAAAGGCGATTGCACTTGGCGCTGCAGGTCTACCAGGGATTATTTCCATAAAAACAGATACAATTATCTTTTATATAATTGGTATGGCCATTTCCTTTGCTGTTGCCTTTATCGCAACATTCAGTTTAGCAAATCGGACAGATAAAAAAGTTGCTGCCCTTTCTCGAAAAGAAGCAGCCTAATTTATTAATATGAAAAGGGCTGTTCGAAACAAGGAACAGTCCTCTGATTTTTTAAAGGAGTCTGATCACATGGGATGGACAAAAGAACAGCGTTATCGCCGCGTTGAAGATGTTAATCAGGTAGAGCTGCAAAATTTGCAAACAAGAGTAAATGAATGCACATGGCGACAGACCTTTCATATACAGCCTTTATCCGGCCTACTTAATGACCCTAATGGCTTCTCTTTTTATCAGGGCGAGTACCATTTATTCTACCAATGGTTTCCACTTGGTCCTGTACATGGGTTGAAGTATTGGTATCATACGAAATCAAAAGATCTTGTTTCTTGGGAAAATGCCGGCATCGGGATCGCACCGGATGATTATTATGACAGCCATGGAGCCTATTCCGGAAGTGCTATTGAATATGAAGGAAAACTATATTTATTTTATACCGGCAACACCCGTGATGAGAATTGGCAAAGACATCCCTATCAATGTATCGCCATCATGGAGAAAACGGGACAAATTGAAAAATTGACCCATCCATTCATTCGGGACGTACCAGAAGGATATACTAATCATTTCCGCGACCCGAAAGTTTGGAGAGAAAATGATACCTTTTATGCAGTAATCGGTGCACAGCGGAAAGACAAAACAGGATGTGTCGTCCTATATCGTTCCTCCAATCTAGTAAACTGGACATTTGAAGGAGAGTTACAAACTGACCTTGGAACTTTTGGATATATGTGGGAATGTCCAGATTATTTTGAACTGCAAAACTATGGTGTACTGATGTTTTCTCCACAAGGTTTGGAGCCCAAGGGAGACCTTTACCACAATATTTATCAATCCGGTTATGTTATTGGCAGCAAGCTAGATACAATAACCCACTCATTATCACATGGCTCTTTTCAGGAGCTTGACAGAGGCTTTGATTTTTATGCGCCGCAAACAATGGTTAATCCTGACGGAAGGCGTATCCTTGTCGGATGGCTGGGCTTGCCTGAAATCGACCTACCCACAGACAAAAATGGCTGGGCGCATTGTTTAACACTGCCAAGAGAATTATCTGTTCGAAACGGCAAACTGATTCAGCGGCCAGTGCAGGAACTTCAAGCGCTACGCAGGCAGGAAACTGAAGTAAAAGGTGTTTTGAAGAACACCAAGAACATGTATGAAGAATTCAAAGGAGTATCCTATGAAATGGTATGTGAATTTGAAAACAACGATGCCGTTGAATTTGGTATTGAATTCAGGGCCGGTGATGATGAAAAAACGGTCATTAAATATGATACTGTAGAGAAAAAAGTCATTCTTGACCGCTCTTCTTCAGGTGAGACCGTTGGAGAAGCTTATGGAACAATCCGAAAATGCTTTGTGAATACCAAAAAAATTAAGTTTCATTTATTTGTAGATACCTCTTCTGTTGAGATTTTCATCAATGACGGTGAAGAAGTATTCACGAGCCGGATTTTCCCTCGTGAAAACAGAAATGAAATTCGTTTCTTTGCATTATCTGGAAGCACCACTTTTCAAGCAAAAAAATGGAGTTATGTATGAAAGCGAGAGGTAAGGTATGAGAAATTTATATGCAATCGGTGAAGTATTAATTGATTTTATCCCCCTTCAAAAAGGAATCGCACTAAAAGATGTAATGGAATTCGAGCGTGCTCCAGGAGGCGCTCCAGCGAATGTTGCTGTATCAGTTGCCAGAAATGGCGGCAATGCATCGATAATTACTAAGCTCGGAATGGATTCATTTGGGGACTTTCTTTTAGAACAATTGCAGCAAGCCGGCGTGAAAATAGATAAAATTACGAGAACGAATGAAGCCAACACAGGCCTTGCTTTTGTATCTTTGCTTGAAAATGGTGAACGTGATTTCTCTTTCTACCGCAATCCTTCTGCAGATTTGCTGCTTCATGAGACTGAAATTAACGATAGCTGGTTTGCAAACGGCGACCTCCTCCACTTCTGTTCAGTCGATTTAGTGGAAAGTCCTATGAAGCATGCGCATGTGAAAGCCATTACTTCTGTAAAAGCAAAAGGCGGAATCATCAGCTTTGACCCAAATGTCCGCCTTCCGCTTTGGACTGATCCTGAAGAATGCCGGAAAACGATTTTAGAGTTTGTTCCAATGGTTCATATTGTGAAAATTTCTGATGAAGAGCTTGAGTTTATTACCGGGATTACTGACAAAGAAAAAGCAGTTTCTTCGTTATTTACTGGTGCTGTTAAAGCAGTAATTTATACAAAAGGAGCTCAAGGTGCCGAATTATATGTAAGAGGTAAAAAATACGAATCAACCGGGTATCGCGTCGGCGTACAGGATACAACAGGGGCTGGGGATGCATTTATCGGAGGCTTGCTGTATCAGTTATTAGAAAAAGACGTTCGGCAGGGAAATCTGGAAGAAGTTCTTGAACTTCATCACCAAGAAATCCTAAGCTTTGCAAACGCTAGTGGTGCTCTTACTACGACTGGAAAAGGAGCAATCTCTTCCATTCCGGCCAAAGAAGCGATTTATCAACTGCAGCAAATCGATCAATAATGGCGCCTGCCCTACACGGATAAGTACCGACCGATTGGCTTGCTAAGTTGATAAGGACCGATTAAAAGGCCTTGGAGCTGCGGGCGTTTTGGAGGTAGGAAATAAAATCTAGGCAATTTTTGGACCGAAATCAGACCAGCTAAAAGAACAAATCAAAAAAGTGATTGCTTAAGAATTTTGCTGTTCAGCCAAAATATTAAAAATAATGGGAGGTATTACCTTGTTAAAAAACTTATTTGGAAAAAAAACAAAAAATTCGGAAATAAAATTAGTATCGCCAATTGAAGGAGAAATTTTAAAGCTTGAAGATGTACCGGATCCAGTTTTTTCACAGAAAATGATGGGAGATGGTATTGCTTTCTTTCCTATCGAAGGGAAGGTAGTGGCGCCGACTGATGCAAAAGTCATCAATGTCTTCCCGACGAAGCATGCCATTGCATTGGAAACGGCAGAAGGGCTGGAAATATTGATTCATATTGGATTGGACACGGTTAACATGAAAGGAGAAGGGTTTTCCGTTTGTGTGGCAGAAGGTGACCAGGTTAAAGCAGGAGACATATTGGTCACCTACAGCCTTGAACTGGTAAAGGAAAAAGCATCAAGTACTATTACACCGATGATCATTACCAATGGAGACATTGTGACACATTTAGAGTATCACTATAGTGGACAATCTGTAGCCGGTAAAACGACCGTTCTGGTAGTTACCTTAAAATAGGAGAAGGAGTAAAATAGAAGAAACTCGTTAAAGAACTAAAGAACATATGACCAAGAGGTGTCCACCCCAGAAATGGGGTGTTTTTATTTTGACTAAGTTGGTATCATAACTTAACGGAATTGTGTTACTTTAGGTGATAATTTGCACTTATTTTAAGTGCTATTTTGCACGTATATGATTACTGCAGTTTTCCGGGGCTGCCATTTGGTGACCTTTTTGCTTAATGAACTAAAGGGGCAGGTTAATTGAAGATGTAACTATAAGTATAAAACATTAACCATAAGAGATTCTTATGTATTTTTATAAATAATATAAAATTTTAATTACTTTGGAAGTTTAGTATCCTTTAGTTAAAGGGGAAGTTTTGGGAAAAATTTGAATTCATAGAGGTGTTAAAATGATTAAAGGAATACATCACGTTCAGATAACTATTCCAAAGGAGACTGAAGAAAAGGCTAAAAATTTCTATTGTGGTATTTTAGGTTTACAAGAAATCGAAAAACCCGAATCCCTTAAAGGACGAGGAGGATTTTGGTTAAAAGTCGGTGATAAAGATGTACATATAGGAACAGAAGATGATTTTGATAGATTGAAAACTAAAGCACATATTGCTTACGAAGTAGAAGACATCTCATATTGGAAAAATAGATTAACAAAAGAGAATATACAAATACTTGATGGTGTTCCAATTCCAAATTTTGAACGATTTGAATTTAGAGACCCATTTGGTAATAGGGTAGAAATGATTCAAAATTTGAACTTATAAGTTCTTTTTTGAAACATAGAGTACAATACAAGGCCTTATAGAACTAACGGGTACGTTAGCTAAAGATCAGAGCTGCCTTTATGGCAGCTCTTTCTTTATGGAACTATCGGGGCAGGAGAGTTCAAGAGTGCATATGGAGTTGTTCAACAATTGGGCCAGATTGTTGAATAAATGACCACTAAAGAATTTGTATTTTTATATATATAACCCAAACATAAAGGAAGTGGAATTGAGCATTAAATTTAAAAATTTTACCTTATTTATATATAATAATTAATGTTAAGGTTTTGTAGATATGGGGGAAAAAGGTTATGGTTAATTATATTTGTGAGACATGTGGAGTCCAATATGAAGCCTCTAAAGAAGTACCTAATCAATGTTTGATTTGCGGGGAAGAAAGACAATATGTTAGTCCTAAAGGGCAAACATGGACAACATTAGAAATGATGAAAAAAGATGGAATATTTAAAAATTCTATTAATCTTGACGAAGAGGGGTTATATAGCATAAATACTATTCCGAATTTTGGAATCGGACAAACTGCTTATCTAATAAAAGATAAGAATTTTAATTTATTATGGGACTGTATTACATATATTGATCAAGATACGATTACGCAAATTGAAGATTTAGGTGGAATCGATGCTATAGCGTTATCTCACCCTCACTATTTCTCTAGTCAAGTGGAATGGGCCGAAGCTTTTGACGCTCCGATTTATATTCATGAAGATGAAAAAGACTGGGTAACGAGGCCAAGCGAAAAAATCATTTTCTGGTCTGGAGAATCGCTTGAATTACAGCAAGGTGTCATACTTCAGAGAATTGGTGGACATTTTAAAGGCGGCACCGTTTTAGAATGGAAAAACGGATTCAGCCAGAACGGAATATTACTGACTGGGGATATCATTCGGATCGTTGCTGATCGCCAATGGGTAAGTTTTATGTATAGTTATCCAAACTTCATCCCAATGCCCAGTGTAACAGTAGAAAGAATCGCAAATCGGGTTAATGAATTTAAGTTTGGTCGGTTATATGACGCTTTTCACCGAGTAATTAAAGAAGAAGCCCATAACCAAGTTCAAAAATCTGCAACTAGGTACGTTAAAGCACTAAATGGAACGTTGTTTACTACATAAAGCCTGATCGTTTATAAAAAAGTTTTATCAAAGGTCTTGTGTTGATGTGCAGGATTTTTTTGTTCAGCAATCGGCGCTATTTTTTAATATGAATCGCTTTTCTTAATGAACTAACGGGTGCTTTAGTTCATTAACAGGGGTTGCTTCGGCAGCCTTTTTGTTATGGCACTAACGGGGCAGCATTCCTGTTAGAAGGATGTTCGAAGTCTTGAAAGAAAAAGAGCCCTCTTGTATGATGCATGAGTGTCAACGACCATTGACTCAGCATCAAACAAGGAGGACTTCTCTATGCAGTTTAAATGGAATGAAAAAATTAATCAAGTTACTGAAAATACACTCGTTGTTGGTATGGATATTGCCAAGCATGTTCATTACGCTTGTTTTGTTGATGAACGAGGGCGCGTGATAGAAAAAGCATGAACGAGGGCGCGTGATAGAAAAAGC
>NZ_JBFUIQ010000136.1:0-9652 GCF_056401795.1 Peribacillus sp. P4_D6 | reverse complement strand
CAATGGGGATATCCCTGACCGTCAAACTGGCTTAAAGCTGGCTCATCAATACGGTATTGATGGGGTTATGATAGGGCGTGGTATTTTCAATAATCCATTTGCCTTTGAAAAGGAGACGAAAGATCATAGCAGTAAGGAATTGCTTGATCTCTTAAGGTTGCATCTGGATCTCCATGATAAATATTCAAAATTGGAGCTACGTTCGTTCAAGGCTCTTCATCGCTTTTTTAAGATATATGTCCGTGGGTTTCGAGGGGCAAGTGAATTAAGAGTTCAATTAATGAACACAGAGTCAACAGATGAAGCGCGTGCTTTGCTCCAAAACTTTGTGTCAAACAATCTTGATGGGATGGGGGAACAGTAGAAGTTCAAGGTAAAAGCGTAGTAGGACGTTTAACTGTTTTGCCCCAAAAGCTTTTTACTAAGCTTTTAATTGAATAATGTGAAGGTGGTATTGAACCGCACTCAATCCCGCCAATTTTTGCTTTCTATGTTTGTTATTATAGTAATCTATATTGGGTTATGAACAAATAAAAGCAAGTTACCGGGGAAAATCATTATTTCTTCAATATTTTTAGACATACAAGTAAAAAACAAAGATGAACCTAAGGCTCAAATCCTTTAAATTAAAAGGGTTTGGGTCTTTTTATTTTGGCTTACTGGATGCGTTTTGAAACAATAGTGATTTGCTCACATTTTTGCTAACGGGGACTTCTTAGGGCCGTTGTAGAAAATATCAGCCACTTCATCATCATATGGGCTAATGCTCTTAAGAGATGCTAGGTTTCGAATGTCCTATATATTTCGTTTTTTTGCATCTCGAAATATTAAAAATTAACAATGAATTATGCAATACTGAATTTTTTATTCTAATACGCATGATGATATTGCTGATTTTAATAATAGTTAGCCGGTAAAACAGTATTTTTAAATTTGGAATAGGACTTGCATAGTGAATATAGAAAATTCAAAAAAGAAAGGGGGCGAGAGAAATATATATTTTCAAATAACGAAGGTATTTTTGTTTAAACTGGTCTGACCGGTCGGATATCTAAAGCTATGGAGTTGAAATTAAAGATGGCAATTGTAAGTGAAACTGTTCAAAAATTTTTATGTGATTTTATTCTCAAGAATAATCTTACAAGCGGTGACCTGCTTCCGTCTGAAAGAGAACTGGCTAAACTATTAGAAGTAAGCAGATCTTCTGTAAGAGAGGCATTGCAATCACTTTCTGAAAAAGAAATTATTGAAAAAAAAATAGGAAAGGGGGTGTATGTAAAGAAAAGTTTACATCTCAATGACAAGGCATTTTCTAGCACGTTCGAAGTATCTGTCAATATCGATAATTCTCTAGACTTATTAGAACTTCGCAAAGTGATTGAAGCTGAAATCGCATATTTGGCTGCAAAAAGGATAAAGCCGAATGAAATCAATATCCTTGAACAATCGCTTGTCGATTTAGAAGTTTGTATTAAAATGGGATCTTCCATTATCGTTCCCGATCTTGTATTTCATAGAACGCTTGCAAGATCAACAAACAACCAAGTGATTATTGATATGTACAATAATATTTCTGAATTCTTCAAAAAAGTAAGGATTGAAATGGCAACTTATGATGATCCAAAAACAGCACTTTACTACCATCAACAGATCTTGAAGGCGGTAAAAAAAGGAGATTCAGATAGAAGTTCTAAATTAATGAAAGAACATATTGACGATGTGAAAAGCCATTATGTCAAAATGGTAGAGGAGTATAAGAGCGTCCAAAACCCATACACCTGATACCAATAATAGGGGGAATTATATTGAGAGCTAAAGCCACCGTTACTTCTGGTTTAATTCAAGAAGAGCCGAATTTTAAGAGAGTTCTAACCCTTCCTTCCCTTGTATTTTACGGTCTTGCATATTTAATTCCTACAACAATTTTTGATATGTATGGAATTGTATCGAATATAACTCACGGAATGTTTTCTTTAACTCACGCGTTAACCGCAATTGCTATACTGTTTACAGCATTTAGTTATGGCAGCATGGTTGCCGCTTTCCCAGTCTCAGGTTCTGCATACACGTATGCCCAACAGGCGATAAATCCATATATTGGTTTTTTAACAGGTTGGACTGTTATGATGGATTATCTTCTTGTACCTATGCTGTCTTACGTTATTGCTGCTAACTATATGAATGCGATTTTCCCTGAAATACCTAATTGGATATGGATCCTCGGATTAACTGTCCTTGTGACAACGATTAGTTATGTTGGCATTAACGTTACTGCCAAAGTAAACAATATAATTGTTTTGGTTCAGCTCTCCATTATAGCTATTGTAACGATTTTCTTAATTAAATTTATTTCCCAAGGTGGAGGAATGGGATCCTTTTTCTCCTGGGATGTATTTGTAAACTCTAGTGAGTTTGCTAAACCCGAAGTAGGATGGGGAGTCATTTTTACTGGTGCATCCATACTTGTACTATCATATTTTGGATTTGATGCTGTAACGATGGTAGCGGAAGAAGCTATAAATCCGAGAGTTAATGTTCCAAGAGCGGTATTAATCATTTGTGCGGGTGCGGGGCTTTTATTTACAACTGTATCTTACTTAATGCTGTTAGCCTGGCCTGCTGGCTGGAGTGAATTCACAGATGTAAATACGGGGGCACTTGAATTATTTAAAAAGATTGGATTAGGTATACTTGCAGTTATCTATCCTTTTTTCACCTTGATTGGAGCCATAGCGGGTCCTTTAGCTGCACAAACCTCTTGTTCCCGTATGCTTTGTAAAATGGGTGGCGACAGAATTATACCGAAGTTTTTTGGCTATATTCACCCTAAAAAAGCTACTCCAACAAATAGTATTTTATTTATTGGGTCTCTTAGCTTAACTGCTTTATTTCTTGACGTAAAAACAGTCATTTCTTTAGTAAACTTTGGCGCACTGTTTGGCTGTACCTTCGTAAATATATCTGTAATATTCTATTATTTTATTAAGCAGAAAAAACGTAAAGGGATAAACATTGTACGATATTTGTTATTCCCTTCTATCGGAGCATTAATCACGCTCTTCTTTTTATACAAATTGGATATGTATGCAAAGACTGCAGGTTTGATTTGGTTGACAGTTGGAGTTATTTACTTAGGACTCAATACAAATTTCTTTAAAAAACTTCCACCGGAATTAAATATGAATGAAATGAAAGGATGATGCTTTAATGACACAATCTTATTGGTTAGCAAATGTATTACTTGAAAGCGGTTTCATTCGTAAGGATGGCATGGTTACAAAAACAATTACAGAAAACTGTCATATCCTTGTTGAAGAAGGAAAATTCACGAGAATAATCCCAGCTCATGAGAATTTACCTGTTGGGTTGCCAGTTCAGGATACGGGTGGACTGCTTATACTGCCTGGTTTTCAGGATATGCATATTCATCTGGATAAAACATACTTTGGAGGTAAATGGAAAGCATGTACCCCATTTGTGGATGTATTTGGCCGAATGAAAGAAGAAGAAGACATGCTTCCGTCACTTCTTCCTGTCACGGAAGAAAGGGCGAAGAAGATTTTGGAGCTGCTTTTACAGAATGGAGTAACCCACATACGGGCTCAGTGTAATGTTGACCCTATAATTGGGTTGAAAAACATGGAAGCAGTTTTACGTGCCCTAAAATCATACGATGGACAGCTTTCTTACGAGTTAGTTGCTTTTCCTCAGCACGGACTCTTGCGAAGTAATTCCGTTCCACTTGTAAGGGAAGCATTGCAAATGGGGGCCACTGCTGCAGGGGGATTGGATCCGGCCATAGTAGATGAAAATATTGAGGCTTCATTACATGCACTCATAGAGCTTGCAGTTGAATCGGATGCAGATATAGATTTGCATTTACATGAACCTGGTCACCTGGGAATTTATACGATGAAACGATTGGCTAAATTTACAGAAGAAGCAGGCTGGCAGGGAAGAGTTACAATTGGGCATGCGTTTGGACTCGGGGATGTTCCAGTTGAAGTGGCAGCAGATGCAGCGGAAACTTTAGCTCAAGCGGGTATTTCAATCGCTTCTACTGTACCTATCGATATTCCCACAATTCCAATTCCGCTGCTTCATGAAAAGGGTATAAATGTTTCGCTTGTAAATGACAGTATAACGGATCATTGGGACCCATTCGGCACAGGGGACGTGCTTTACAAAGCTAGTCTGATGGCTGAACGTTTCGCTTGGATTGATGAGTGGTCATTAGGACGGGCCCTTGGTTTTATTACTGGCGGGAAAACACCTCTTAATTCAGAGGGGGAGCGAGTTTGGCCGACTATTGGTGATAATGCGGATGCTGTTTTTGTGGAAGCTAGTTGTTCAGCAGAAGCAGTTGCAAGACGTGCAAGGCGCCTTGGGGTTATGCACAAAGGGAAAATTGTTTCAGGTTCATTCAATCAATCTTAGAAAAAAATTAGTAGTAAAACGAAAGAACGCCATTCTTTGTAGAAATAAACAGAAAGGATGGCGTTTTTTATGAGTTTTTTCTGTTTTAGGCGAACTAATGCTGATTACTTTCATCATTGTTTAATCGTCAATCAAGAAAAGGTGGCAATAATCGATACGGGTTTCTATTGCGAATCAAAGGGAGTGCGATTCCGGATTCTCCATGAAAAAACCGAGACCTATGAATTTAAAAAGGATCTCATTAGTACCAGGCGCTGCATAATCGACAACTCTTTTGATGCTGAAGAATTAAAGAATTGAAGAATTAGTGAAAGCTGCCCGTATTTTGGGGCTTTTATCTTTTAATAAAAGTGTGAATAAAACGGCTTGACAGAATACCCCTATAGGTATATTATGAACTCACGAGTTATCAATGAATAAACTCACGAGTAAAATGTTMAAACTCACGAGTAAAGCGCGMAAACTCACGAGTAAARYGYGCAAACTCACGAGTAAARCGCGCAAACTCACGAGTAAAATGCGAAAACTCACGAGTAAAAYGTGCAAACTCACGAGTAAAACGTGCAAACTCATGAGTAAAATGCGAAAACTCACGAGTAAAGCGCGCAAACTCACGAGAAAATGAATAAATTCACAATAATTGCTTCGGAAGAAGTGATCTTGGGACTGAGCTCCTTAATCGGAATTGGAATTATTGTAATCAGTTATGATATTAACGATTGTAAATAGATGGGGGGCGGAGTATGGAGTATGATAAAAGTGTCATTAATCGGTTGAAGCGGATTGAAGGACAAATCAAGGGTGTTCTTGGAATGATGGAGCAGGGAAAAGATTGCAGGGAAATCGTCACTCAGTTGTCGGCTGCGCGAAGTGCCATCGATAGGACCATGGGTGTTATCGTAAGTGCCAATCTTGAGCAATGCGTTCGGGAAAACGTCGAGAATGGAGAGGGCACTGATCATCTAGTCAAGGAAGCGGTTAATTTACTGATAAAAAGCAGGTAAAAGAATTGACCTGAACTGTTGAAAAAGGAGTGTTATTCATGTCTTATATTTTACAAGTGGATTTTAAAATGGAGGGACCTTTCGGCAACGAAATGGTAAAAGAATTTACAGATTTAGCAAAAAGCATTAATAGTGAAGAAGGCTTGATCTGGAAGATTTGGACCGAAGACAGTGAGGCAAAGGAAGCAGGCGGCATTTATCTGTTTGAAACGAAGGAATCCGCATGTAAGTACTTGACGATGCATACAGCTCGGATAAATGGGTTTGGTATAGAGAAGGTTAATGGAAAAATTTTTGAAGTAAATGAAGGGCTGACTTCAATCAATCATGGACCAAGCAAATAAAGATAACCATTTATTTTAGTGAAGTGGGTTGACGCACTTATTTTTTAAAATAATATATACCCCGTAGGGTATTTAAGGGTAAAAATGAAATTTCATCAGGGGGAAGCATAATGACTGAAAAGAAAAAAACGACGATCATTTTATTTAGTGGTGATTATGATAAGGCAATGGCTGCTTATATCATTGCAAATGGGGCGGCGGCTTACAATCATGAAGTGACCATCTTCCATACGTTCTGGGGATTGAATGCTTTAAGGAAGGATGAGCCGATTTCATTAAAAAAAGGATTTCTTGAAAAAATGTTTGCGAAAATGATGCCGCGTGGTTCTGATAAAATGGGTCTATCAAACATGAACTTTGCTGGGATGGGTCCCAAAATGATCAAACACGTGATGAAAAAGCATAACGCCATGTCACTCCCAAATTTAATTGAGTTGGCCCAAGAACAGGAAATTAAACTGATAGCCTGTACGATGACAATGGATTTATTGGGTTTACAGCAAGAGGAGTTATTGGATGGAATTGAGTATGCAGGTGTTGCGGCATATTTAGCTGAAGCAGAGGATGGAAATGTAAACTTATTTATATAAATTTGGGTACCGGAGGGATGGGTCCATTGGGAACTATATTTAACCTCATCATATTAGGTTTCATTGTTTGGTTTTTATATCAGCGCTTTGTCCCTGTAAAGGGGATAAAAAATATAAATGCGGCTGAGCTAAAAGCTGTGTTGAAAAATAAGGGAAATAAGCAATTGATTGATGTCCGTACTCCTAATGAATATAGGGGCAATCACATAAAGGATTTTAAAAACATTCCTTTAAACGAACTTGGCAAAAGGGCACAGGAACTGTCAAAAGATAAAGAAGTGGTTGTAATCTGCCAAAGCGGGATGAGGAGCAGTAATGCGAGTAAAGCATTGAAAAAACTTGGATTTAAAGAAGTCACTAACGTAAAAGGCGGCATGAGTTCTTGGCGCGAATAAAAGGAGGTTCTTATAAAGGTGAAAAAAATTTTACCGAATGAAGTGAACGCATTATTGAAGGGGAACTCCCCAGTCCACATCATTGATGTACGGGAGGCCGATGAAGTAAAAGCAGGGAAAATACCAAATGCTGTGAACATCCCGTTGGGTCTGGTGGAATTTAGAATGCAGGATTTGGATAAATCAAAAGAGTATATCATGGTTTGCCGGTCAGGGGGCAGAAGTTCAAGGGCAGCACAATTACTTGAGGATCATGGATATAAAGTATTGAACATGATGGGTGGTATGAATGAATGGGAAGGTCCCACAGAAAAATTTTAAATTCAAATATACCCCCATACCTATAATAGAAGGAGGAAATAAAATGATAAAAACAAATTCCGTTTTGGATGCAAAAGGTTTAGCCTGTCCAATGCCAATCGTAAAAACGAAAAAAGCCATGAATAAGCTGGAAGCGGGGGAAGTACTGGAAGTTCATGCAACTGATAAAGGGTCAACCGCCGATATGAAAGCCTGGGCGGAAAGTTCAGGTCACCAATACTTGGGTACGGTTGAAGAGGGAACGACACTAAAACATTATCTTCGGAAAGCAAGCGGAGAAGAAACAGAAGTGAAGAAGCATGAAAAAATCATTTCCAATGAAGAACTGCTGCAAGTAATGGAAGAAAATAGAAATATGGTCATCCTGGATGTACGAGAATCCGCAGAATATGCTTTTAATCACATTCCAGCAGCAAGATCCCTTCCAATGGGTGAATTGGAACAACGTATGGGTGAACTGGATATAGAGTCAGAGATTTTCGTGATTTGCCGTACAGGCAGCCGGAGTGATCTTGCTGCACAAAAACTGACCGGTGCTGGATTTGAACAGGTATTCAATGTTGTACCCGGCATGAGCCAATGGAACGGTCCTTCCCAAAAATCCATGAATGAATAAAACTATAAAATGGAGGAATAGATCATGACTAACAAAGTAGCCATAATCGCAAGTAATGGTGGTTTATTTGATGCATATAAAGTGTTTAACATCGCAACTGYAGCGGCAGCAACAGATCAAGAAGTGGCCATTTTCTTTACTTTCGAAGGTTTGAACTTAATTCATAAAGACGCGAATGGAAAACTTCCTCTGCCTGAAGGTAAGGAGCATTTTGCCGAAGGGTTTAAAAAGGCCAATGTTCCTTCCATTCCTGAGTTAGTTACTATGGCACAGGAAATGGACGTCAAGTTTATTGGGTGTCAAATGACCATGGACGTATTGGGCATTGAAAAAGAAGCTTTCGTTGATGGTATCGAAGTAGGTGGAGCGGTCACATTTTTGGAGTTCGCGAAAGATGCTGATGTTACATTAACCTTTTAATGAAGGAAAAAATTTTTGAAAACATAAATACTGAAGGGGGTATATGGCGTGACTTTTAAGCAAATGACAGCTTCTGAAGTTTCAAAGAAAGTGATCAATAAAACCGACTTATTTATTTTGGATGTTCGAAATGAAAGTGACTTTAATGATTGGAAAATTGAAGGGCAGAATTTCGAATTCCTTAATATCCCTTACTTTGATCTACTGGATGGCGTGGAAGAAATTCTCGATCAAATCCCGGCCAATAAAGAAATCCTGGTAGTATGTGCAAAGGAAGGCTCATCCGTCATGGTAGCTGAAATGTTATCTGAAGCTGGATTGGATGTTTTTTATTTAATGGGCGGCATGAAAGCATGGAGTGAACACTTGGAACCAGTGAGGATAGGCGAATTGACAAATGGTGCCGAAATTTACCAATTTGTTCGACTTGGTAAAGGCTGTTTATCTTACATGGTCGTTTCCAATGGGGAAGCAGCCGTTATTGATTCCGCAAGAATGATAGATGCCTATCTTGATTTCGCAGATGATATCGGGGTTAAGATTACACATGTTCTGGATACTCACTTACATGCCGATCACATTTCAGGTGGAAGACGAATCGCGGAAGCAACAAATGCAGCTTACTGGCTGCCGCCAAAAGATGCGGCTGAAGTAACTTTTGAATATCAGCCATTAGAAAGCGGGAACGTGATAACGATCGGTCATACAGCGATTGATATCCAAGCATTATACTCCCCGGGACATACCATTGGATCCACTTCATTTGTGGTGGATCAAAAATACTTGCTAAGCGGGGATATACTATTCATCGATTCCATTGGCAGACCGGACCTAGCTGGTTTGGCTGAGGATTGGGTAGGGGACTTGAGAGAAACACTGTATACACGTTATAAAGAATTATCAGAAGAGTTAATTGTATTGCCATCACATTTCATGATCATTGATGAATTGAATGAAGATGGAAGTGTCGCTAAAAAGTTGGGTTCGCTATTTGCTGAAAATCATGGATTGAACATAGCGGATGAAATGGAATTCAGAGAGCTGGTAACAGGTAATTTACCGCCACAGCCAAACGCCTATCAAGAAATTCGTGAAACCAATATGGGGAAAATCGAACCCGATAATGAAAAACAGCGCGAAATGGAAACTGGACCAAATCGCTGTGCGGTTCGCTAATACCGATAAAAATAGAAACCAAGAAAATAGGAGAGATGAAATATGAATGCAGATAAAGTGCTAGATGCTAAGGGACTGGCATGTCCAATGCCAATCGTCAAAACGAGAAAAGCGATGAATGATTTGCAAACCGGGCAAGTGCTGGAAATACATGTAACCGATAAAGGAGCTAAAGCAGACTTAGCCGCTTGGTCAAAATCCGGTGGCCATGAGCTGATGGAAACAGCAGAAGAAAATGATATACTGAAATTTTGGATCAGAAAAGGTTGATAAAGAGAGGGGAACCATTTGGTTTCCCTTCTTTTAAGGGAGGCACTTAAAATGGATATAACCTTTATCATTACCATCT
>NZ_JBFUIQ010000135.1:0-9701 GCF_056401795.1 Peribacillus sp. P4_D6 | reverse complement strand
TTAATGGCAGCCTCCATTTTACGAACCAAATGGTTCGGTGGCACCAGTTGATCTAAAGTAATCAATTCAAGTTGATCTCGCTGAATAGAATCATGTTTAGAAGGCATCCTCATCACCTCAGGTTTTAATACTTAAAACAAAACTCACTCCAGGCAACAGTGTTCTATCTAAAAGGTAAGACAAAGTTGATTGGAGCGGGTGTACGAGACTCCTGCTTAGAAAAGCGCGTCTAGGGGAGACCCCGCAGGCGRAAGCCGAGGGCCGACCGCCCGCCGAAAGCGAGCCTTACGTTTCAATCAACGTCCAAATTGTAMAAGCCATAAAAATGGACAACCTCGATTTTCATCGATAATCTGAAAGGAAAAGCTAATGCTATCCTTACATCAAGCGACTATTTTTCTGCATTCGCGCATCACAAACAAGCCTCGGCACATTTTTGACACTGTTCATGATCGTGTTTTTTGCATTCATTTCCGCAGCTTTCACAAATCTTGACACAAACTTTAGCCAACCCTGAAATAAACGGGGTTCCTCTCCCTATCGCCTGTGCTAAAAAAGAGCAAGTATCTGCACATTCCCGATCCAAGCGAATGCATACCATCATCATGTTTACATGTTCTTCTTTTAAGCATGCGTCGTAACAATGATTACACGCCCTTACTATTATCCATTAAACTACCCTTTAAACTTCATTTGGGGAAAGGTAAATGGTTCTTTAAAACTGATCGGACAAGTAATGGACTATAGGGAATGAATGAAAGGGACAATGCATAAATTTAAATGAAAGGAGTGGATATATGAAAATGTTCATTAAATTAAGTGTTGCCAGTGTCTCCGGAGCCGTCGTGTATTTGATATATAATGTCAACCAGACGCTGCGTAAAGGAATGGGAACGCTCGAAGAGACAAATAAGACACTGGAAGAGGTAAGAAATGCCGTCCATGGATTGACGCAAGAGTCCAAACAACTGATCCACTCTGCCAATCAAATTACTGCGGATGTAAAAGGGAAGATGGAAAATGTAGATCCATTGCTGGAATCCGCTCAAGATGTTGGGGAAATGATTCATAATGTAACCAATACCATGAAAGAAGCCAGTTTGGAAGGCCGCCCCAAGGATTTATCCACACCGTCAGCTCCTTCAACTCGAACTAAAGCTGGGGGGGTTCAAATAAAACTCAAATAGAATCATCATTTATCTTTAAAAACAGGCACCCCGGGATTCACTAACCTATTATAAGCAATCGTGTCTACCATTTAATTCAGAGGGGGAGCTTTATCTTGATTATTCAATATAGTGTGGCTGCAATCGCTTTAGCCTTCATTTGGTTGGTCGTATTTTTGATAAGTACACTTCAAAAGGGAATGGTCACAATAGGGGAAGCCAATCACACATTGGTTGAGGTGCGAAATACCATCCAMGATTTATCCGGCGAATCGAAACAACTATTGCAAACTGCAAATGAAATCACCGACGATGTAAAAGCTAAAATGAAAACGGTTGAACCATTATTGGATTCTGCTCAGGACGTTGGTGAAGCGATACATTCAGTTACAAACTCTGTTAAAAAAGCCACTAACGGCTTCCGTACAGAGTTTTCCCCGAAAAAAATCAATGCTATCAAACCCAAAAGCCAAATTAGATAAAAAAGAAAAAAATAAAAAAAATGAAAAGACACTGCCGGGTTTTGGAGTGTCTTTTTTGATGGTATGTATAATAGCCGTACTCTTATGCCTCATTTGGATATTGTTAGTGGTTTATATCTATAAGACCCATTTCTCTCATACAGATCTCTTAACACCCTGTATGAGAATATGGAACAAACATAAATGTTGTATGTTTTGTATGGATTGTAGGACAAGCAATTATTTTTCTGTCTTGTCACCTGTAGAGTGACTGGATGTTTTTGAATCACTGGAATGCTTGACGCCTTTACTAACATATGGTTTGGCGCTTTTTTTCTTGTTGGCACTTGTTTTCCAACGATTCCAGCCCTTCTTGCCCGTTCCAGTGCCCGTACCTTTACCCGTTCCGCTCTTAGCCTTAGCTTTACTCATGAAATCACTCCATTACTATTGTATGGTTAGTTTAAACCATTTTACTTGATTATTACCCAAGTATGTTGAAATATACAGTAACGAAGGTGATATGTACAGGGAAAGGCTCAATATTTTTAATCTAAATCTTTATAAACCAATAACAGCAAGATTTTTGCCGTGCGGAACTTGCTTTTTTGGCTTCACTTTATCGATATCGATCTTGATTTCGTCAGTAAGATGCTTATGCCGATTTTTTTGCAAATGGTCAAGTAGTGCATGAAGGTTAATAATACCGCACCAGTGTTCATTCCTAAAATGATTCCTCCCATATTAAGAGAAGCCTGTGACCCTAGGATATACATCATTAAAAAGGCAACAATATGGGACCATACGGTATGGATGAAAGCATCTTTCACTAAACCGAGGCCGATGAGATAGGCTTGCATGGGAATGACAAAAAAATGAAAAAGGAAGTAAGGACATAATAATTTTAAATAGTATGCGGCTGAAGTTGAAGAAAAAAAGAGGGAGGTCAAAGGTTCCGCAAAGAAATAAATGAAAAACACGGCCGGAACTCCATACAATACGGTGAAAGACATCGATTTTTGCAATAAAACCCTCAATTTTTCTTTATCCTGCCTCTTGTATGCATTCGAAACATTCGGAATGAGCATGATCATTAAGGAATGCGCGATAAAGGCTGGAAAGAAGCCGATCGTCATTGCAACTCCAGTAAGCATCCCAAAATGCTCTGTAGCCACTACCGCACCGAATCCTGCCGAGAGAAGGGCAGTGTGGATCAAAAAAGGTTGGATGGCATTTGTTATCGCATGAAAGATCCTTAACCCCATGGTGGGCAGAGAAACCGCCAATAACTTTTGCCGTGCAAGTTTACCGGTTGTCCGTGAGTTCGTACCGCGCCTCATGATCCGCATTTGAAGAATCAAAAGGTTGATCAAGTAAAGAAAAACGAGGAACTCACTGCCAATCAAAACAAAAAAGGCCATCAATAATGACTTTTCCTGGTTAAAATGAAATAAGTTAAAGATGAGGAAAAGCAAGCCGAATTGAATGATATCTTTTAAAAAGTTGGAAAAGGCAATCTTCCCCATTTGCTGGACACCCATGAAATAGCCTCTTGCAATCGACGAAAAGGCAACTATTGGGATCAGTGTGATGAGCAGCCATTTAATATAGGGATGGTATTTGTCCATTATGGATGAGAAGGAAAGTATGAAAGGCATGACTACACACATTACCAATACGACGACTGCAGCCATCTTAAGTGCATGAATGATAAGATTATAATGCATGGTCTGTTTATTTTCCGCAACGAATTTTGAGATGGAAATATGTAATTCAAGGCTGGCGATCACATATATCAAAAAGAAAATTGGCAATATGGACATATAAAGCCCCATGCCCTCTTCGTGTAATTCCCTGGCTAGGAGCATGTTCACTAAAAATTCGATACATTCACCAAAAAACGCTGCGACAATCAAGATGAGCGTTCCTTTATAAAAAGATTTCATGTTGGTCCACTCCTAACAAGGTGTTTGTATAAAGATATGAGACATGCCATGGAATATTCATGAGGAACTGCAGATCACGGCTATACAAAATGCGATTATGCCTATGGCAATCCTTATTAATCGCTGTTGAAAGATAAAAAATTAAATAAGGGTAAGCTCGGGAAATGGAATGAATCGATTTGGTTACAATCATTTCTAATGGGAAAATCATTAGCCATGACATTTATCAAAAGGCTTCATACGGTGATATTCCAATCGAGGGCTTTTTTGTTGCCATGTTTCCTTTGTCGAAAGTGTCAGAAGAACATAAGAGTGGGACACGAATTTCGCTTTGAAATTCAAGCTTTATTTTGCTATCCTTTAGCAGAGGGGATGATCAATATGAAATTCACATCTATTAGTCAATCAAATATAGATGAATTGTGCATTGCGTTTGAAAGTTGTCTTACGAAACATGACATTACATTTAAATATGTAGATATGACGGAGGATAACGGAATCATATCGTTTATTTTTTGTGATGACCCGGAAAATGCGAGATCTGTCGACATGGAAAGTGAACGCTTCATTGGATTGGACACCGATTACATAGCCAAGGAAATTTTAGAGCCAATCCTGCCTAAATTAAAGGAATTTGCACAATATAAAATCATCGATTAAGATGATTTTTTTTGTTTTGATATTTGGTTTTTATTGCCCAGATGGAGCTTGAAATTTAACTTCCTATTTATATACAGGGGTGGTTAGGGGAACTAAAAAAGCTGGAAAGCGGTTTACCATTGGGTAGCTGGCAGGAATGGTGACTAAATAAAAGAAATACCCTGGGTGTGTAAACATCCAGGGTATTTCTTCTTTGAAAAGCAATCTTGATGGATTGTAAAAATCGCTTTTCACCACTTACTATACTTCGCAGCGTTCTGGATTAAATGACCATTTTTTTACCGGCATTTAATTCAACTTCCTGCTTAGGCGTTTCTATGGTCTTGTTTTTCTTCACTCTAAAGTGATAAACCGCATAACATCCAAGGAAGAATGTTCCCCCGCAATACAGGGCCATTCGCTGCTCAGGAACAAATGCTAAACTGATCATGACGATGCAGTTTGTTGCTAAAGCAAGAATGGGGATGAATGGGTATAGCGGAACTTTGAATTTCAGATTTTCTATCTTTCCACCTTGGCGGGTATATGATCTTCTAAAAGCAAGAAGACTAGCAGATATGGCAATCCAGCCAATTTGTGCACCTAATCCTGCAAGGGAGAGAAGAAAGACAAATACTGTGTCTGCAGCCACTACACTAGAAAGTAAAGACAAACCGGCAATCGCCAGTGTGATGAGCAGGGCATTAAGCGGAATTCCTCTCTTATTAACCAAACCGAGTTTCGGACTTGCCATGCCTTCCCTTGAAAGCGAGTAGAGCATACGTGTCGCAGCATAAAGGCCGGAGTTCGCCACTGACAATAGTGCTGTAAGAATGATGAAGTTCATGATGTCAGCTGCATACGGAACCCCGATACTATCCAGTACAACAACGAATGGACTTTCTGAGATACCTGCTTTTTCCCTTGGAATCATCGCCGAAAGTACAGTGACCGAAAGAACAAAGAAGAAGAGGGTTCTCCACACCGTTTGTTTGATGGATTTTGGTATGACCTTTTCCGGGTTTTCACTTTCTCCAGCGGCAATTCCGATTAACTCTGTGCCCTGGAAGGAAAAGTTCACTGTAATCATTGTGATGAGCAGGGCCGATATCCCATTAGGAAAAAGACCCTCAGCGAAAAAGTTTGAGAAAAATGGTGTCTCTTGTCCACCTTTCATATCAATCAAACCAAACATAGCAGCACCGCCAACGATGATGAACAGAATGATGGCCAATACTTTTATGCTGGAAAAAACAAATTCCGATTCGCCAAATGCCTTTGCTGATAAGGCGTTTAGTGAAAAGATGAGAAAAGCAAAGATTGCACACCACATCCAAACGGGTGATTCAGGGAACCATCTTTGCATAAGCTGGCCTGCCGCCAGAAACTCCAAGGCAACTGTAACTGCCCAACCTAACCAGTAAAGCCATCCAATGGCAAACCCGGTGCCAGGACCGATGAACTTTGTCGCATATGTCTGAAACGAACCGGAAACAGGCATCGCAACGGATAGTTCACCTAGACATAGCATCGTTAAATACATGATGAAGCCGCCGACTATGTAAGAGAGGATAGCGCCGAAAGCTCCTGCTTCATGAATGGTATAGCCCGAACCGATGAAAAAGCCCGTACCAATACATCCCCCTATTGAAATCATAAATAAATGTCTTGCTTTCATGCTCCGTTTTAATTCATTTGGTTGATTTTCTGCTGTTTTCATTGAAAAACTCCTTTACCTGATGGGTGCAAACGGTTTCATTTATGTTGGGACGTTTTTAGGGAATTTGTGTTCTTACAAGTCTAATAGCTTAGAATCTGATTCTTAGATGATGTCGAATTCCCTCCGAAAGGAGATTACTTCTGCATTAAAGAAGCATGATTCAAGGAACATAGGTACCTATGCAGAATTAATTTCGAAAGCGCCGCTTAATAAAGAAAGAGAAGCCAAGCGTCAGGAAACTAGGGATGTAAATTGATTCAAATCGATCATCCGCCAATGGAGGAAGAAGCTCATAAACGAAGTATGGGCTTTTTCCTATGGAGTATCACTTTAAAGAACTCTCTATCTTTCTATCAAAAACAAAGTGTCCGATTATTTAACTTGAGCCAATAAATCAGGAGTGATATGTTCTTCCGCTCCATAAAGTAATTTTTCCCCAAGCAATGAGCCCATTAATGCGACAGCAACTTCAGCCGTTTTATTATGCTCGTCCAATATTGGGTTTATCTCAACAAACTCTGCCGATGTAATGATATTAGCTTCAGCCAGCATTTCCATGGCAAGATGGCTTTCACGGTAACTAATGCCTCCCATTACAGGTGTACCGACCCCAGGTGCATCATCTGGATCAAGACCATCAAGGTCAAGTGATAAATGTACAAGATCCGTACGTTCTTTCAGATAGGCGATCGATTCTTCCATCACTTTTGTCATACCCATTCTATCAATCTCATGCATCGTATAGACTTTAATTCCTTTTTCCCTGATTAACTCTTTCTCACCTTGGTCTAAAGAACGGGCACCAATGATGACAATGTTCTCTGGTTTGACCTTTGGAGAATATCCGCCGATGTTAGTCAGTGCAGGGTGGCCAAGACCCAAACTTACGGCTAGGGACATACCGTGTATGTTTCCTGATGGGGAAGTTTCGGCAGTATTTAAATCCCCATGTGCATCATACCATATTACCCCTAAGTTTTCAGTATGCTTCGCTAAACCGGCTAATGTCCCGATAGCAATGCTGTGATCTCCTCCTAAAACTAAAGGAAAACGATTTGCTTGGATGACTTCATCCACTTTTTGACTCAATTTTTCATTACCTTCTGCTACATCCTGCAGATTCTTTAAATTTGTGTCACTATCACTTTGTGCTCTTTCCTGTATTTCTACTTTAATATCACCTTCATCACGGACAGTATAGCCAATGTTTTCAAGTCTTTCACTTAATCCTGCATATCTGATGGCACTTGGCCCCATATCCACTCCTCTTCTAGTTTGACCAAGATCCATTGGCACACCAATGATTGAAATTTCCTTTTTCATATGTAATTCCTCCTTCGATTTTTCTACCCTAGTATAAGGGTAAAAGGATAGATGACTCAACTCGACATTTTTTTGAATATTTATACGATTGAAAAAAGGGTAAAAGTCCTGGGTTAAAATTCCTATTATTGATTATTTATGAATAGGATACATTACCGTGTGGGGTATGAAGGGGATTGGCTGAATTCCTTTGAAATCTGCGATTGTTAAGATTTTTATTCCAGGAATGGAAGTGATAGCGTTACCAATCGGAATCGGTGGCCGAAGGAAGATTCTGAAGATATTGAATATATTATACTGGTTACATTTATTCATCAAAATGAGCGGTTTCACCTAAAATGCATGGAAGGATTTTTCATTTTTATATTAAAAAAATTTTTTTGACGTGAGAATAAAGAACTTTTTCTCTAATGTGGTTAACCGCGAGAAACGATTCATTACAAAAAATAGGATAGATTACTAGAGGAAAGTGCCATTTTGAGGGGTTTGTTTCACATATACAAAAAAGGTAAAGAGCGGCTGCCCTTTACCTTCCTGTTAAACTATATGTTGGTTTTAAAATCTTTTATGCCATTCCTCATCTTCAAGTGGCACACCATTGGTACTAATATATTCTACAATCATATTTCCATGTTCAAGAACTTTATCTTTTTTAAGGCCATTGATCATTTCGTTAAAGCGGTCTTCATCTGCATCCTGTTTCTTACGTGAAAGGGTAATCCGGATGGTAGGGGAAACTTCGTAATCTTTATAGCTGGCTGGCTTATTCGGATCAATGTTCAATTCTTTACCGATCCCCTCATCAAAGACCAAGAGTAATTGATTATAATCGCCTATTTCTTCTTGAATCTTCTCCCAATCTTCGCTTTCTGCAATATTTTCCATTTCCTTGGATATCAACACGTCACCCAGTTCTTTTTCAACATATGGCCTGATTGCCTTCTCTGCATCATCTTGCCATTTATCAGATAGGAATGTATCCTCCATTTCCCCTGTTTCATCATTAAAGAAAACAAGAAAATGCGTACCATATTTTTCATGTTTCACTTTAGCTGCGTATTCAAAATAGCCCCGGTTTCCCATATTGTCGTATAGGACATCATATATTTCGGTTCCTTCATCAAAAGTTTCCTCTAAGTATCTTTCAGCTTTATCCCGGACTTTCTTTTCTTCATCGGGATCTGCTTTCATGCTCTGTGTGAATGAAAACAAAAGGATCACAACACCGACCAAGATGATTGAAAAACACCTAATAAAGTAAGTAAAATCTTCTTTGTTTTGCTCAAGGAACACCCTCCTGTAATGACTGCTACTTTAAAACAATTCCCATATTATTCTAACATCATTATCACTCATTTTACTATGGAAATTGAGCCTATCTTTTCCCCAGTGCGAAATCTAAGTTACCTGCCCTCCAAAAGATCGGGATACTTTGTTACAATAAATAAATCCTCAGTACCCTAAAGGGAGAGATTGACTTGGAAACCTATCAAAGAAAAATGAACCATAATCGGGATGAATACAGAAAGTTACGGTGGAAACAGCATCGTATACAAGTTACAGGTTTATTCGATGCCGTTTTTTCGAAAAAAGCGTTCGTAGATAAAGTGGCTATCGTCGGAGCAGGCAATTGCGATGATTTGGATATAGAGTATCTGGCAACTAAATGCAACTCCATATACCTATTTGATATTGATATGGAAAGTATGGAAAAGGGTACGGCAAATTTGCCTGAACGGACCCGGGAGAAAATTCAACTTATTGAAATTGATGTAACAGGCCTCGATAAAGTGGATTTTGATCACCACCTATCTTCCATGCTGAATCGTGGTGAAACGGCAAAGGGAATTATTCGGTACTTAAAGGATACCGAGAATCGGTTAGGTCAGCTTTCTGAACGTGTTTTTTCTAATTATTATAATGATTTTGATATCGTGGCAACTTCCGCCATTTATACTCAACTATTTTATAATTGGGCCATGGAGCTTTTTTCCGATCATGCAAACCACTATCAGAAAAAAGATGCAGAAGAGATGAAGAATGGAATTTTGGATGTAAGGGATGAGATCGTTCGTACAGTGAATCACTCTATATCTAAATGTACCAAGCAAAATGGATTCTGTATTACATGGACTGATATCTTAAAAATCGAACCTGAGTATATGGATACCATTAACGAAGGGCTGAATACCATCTTTGCATTGGCCTCGAACGTTGGATATGGGGCAGCCTTGATAGGGGTAAAAACGTTTATTGAAAAATTGGATAAAAGCGAATTAACCCTTCGATACTGGCCATGGGATTTTCAAGAAAATAAACAGTATTTGACCATTGGCATTATCGGGAGAAACAATGGGTTGTAATTGAATAATGGCGGGATAGATAAGCAAATAAGCAGCTGGATCTATCCTTTTTTGATTGGTTATAGTCCCCTTAGGAATAGAGG
>NZ_JBFUIQ010000134.1:0-9778 GCF_056401795.1 Peribacillus sp. P4_D6 | reverse complement strand
ACAAACGGTCAATCCTGAGCGATTCAATTTTTTAATCAGTTCTGTCAAGCCTTCCGTTTCATCCGGGTTGATTCCCGCAGCAGGTTCATCAAGAAAGATGATTTCCGGTTCTGTCGCTAGGGCTAGGGCAATGGCTGTCCGTTTCTTTTCCTCCTGCGAGATGCTCGAGACCATTCTGTCAGCCGATTCCGTTAATCCGACAATATCAAGCACCTCCATAGCCTTATCCCTGCAAGCCGCTTCCTCCCGTTTTAAACGTTTTGTTCTTAGAATGGCATCCACCAAATTGGATTTTGTTCGCAGTCTATGACCGACAATGACATTATCCAACACGGTCGATTGATCGAAAAGGCTTGTCGTTTGAAAGGTTCTTGAAATTCCGAGCCCCGCAATTTCATTGGCAGGAAGTTTGGTGATATCAATCCCTTTAAAAAGCACCGTCCCGGAAGTTGGTCGATGAAAGCCACTGATCAAGTTAAAAAAAGTGGATTTCCCTGCACCATTTGGCCCGATTATTGCATTGATTCTACCTTTTTCAATTGAAAAATCCACATTATTGACGGCCGCCAATCCTCCGAAACGCTTTGTCAAATTCTTAGTTTCGATTAGCAAATTCATCCCTCCTCAGCTTTTATGTGCAATTCGCCCCTAACCCCGGACAGCGCATTATTTTTTCGCTTTCTTTGCCAATCAAAGAAGGCCCCTGCGATTCCGCGCGGATAAAAGATAATGATCACCGTAAGTAATGGTCCGAATATCAACATTCGATATTCTTGAAGGAATTGCAGATTCTGCGACAGGATTACTAATAATAATGTTCCTACCAATGGACCTGAAAGTGTCCCGATTCCGCCAACCAATAAATACATCAATAGATCGAACATGATGGCGGTTGATCCGATATCAGGTCCAATGAAACGGATGAATGAAGCATACAAGGCACCTGCCAAACCCGCGAAGAATGTGGATAGGACAAATGCGGTTAACTTATTCTTCATTGTGGATATACCAATCGTTTGTGCAAGGTCCTCGCTGTTCCTGATCGCCATATACGTTCTGCCGGTCAACGAGCATATAATTCGATACATGATTAAAATCACTGCAAGCAGGAAAATGAGAACGAGATAATATTGGGATGCTGCAGTATCGAATGTGATAGGTCCTATATTCCCAGGAGCAGGGATCCCTATCAATCCCCTAACCCCCTCTGTAAGTCCCTCCCATTTATCGATCACCAGATATATGATGTAACCCACACATAGGGTATAAATCGCGAAAAAGTGTTCCTTTGTCCTTAGCGCAATCAAACCGATTAAAAACCCAATGGCACATGTGATTAAACATGCACATATTAGTGCCAGCCAAAAGTTCATTCCCGCTTTTACTGTAAGTAGGCCAAGAGAATATGCTCCAATCGCAAAAAATCCAGCATGTGCAAGCGAGAGATATCCAGTATAGCCTGATAATAAATTGATTCCATAAACAGCTATCGCCCAGATGAACGAAAGTGTCAGCATATGGAGATAATAATCGTTTTGCGCGATATAGGGGAATGAAAAAGCAAAGATGATAAGAGCGATAATCCCATTTCTTTTCGTTAATATCCTCACACTACCTCTCCCCCTTTGCAAAAAGACCTGTTGGTTTCACCGTTAATATGATGACTAAAAGTATGAATGCAATGATGTCTTTATAATCATTTGAAATATAAGTTGCACCCAGGCTCTCACTGAAACCTAGGATATATCCACCTACGATCGCCCCCGGGATGCTGCCCATTCCACCCAATATGATAATGACGAAGGCTTTTAGGATGACTAAATGCCCCATGCCGGGAAAAACAAGATTAATCGGTGATGCAAGGGATGAAGCGATGGCTGCTAATCCCCCCGATATCATGAAGGTAAGCATCGCGACTTTATTAATGTTGATTCCTACTAATGACGCCCCTTCACGACTTTGGGACATTGCAATTATCGTCGAACCGGCATAAGTTTTCTTTAGGAAAAGGTAAAGTAAAACCATCACTGCGATAGCTGACACGATGATCAATAATCGCTGAAGTGTGAACGTCAGTCCCAGGATATTGACGACTTGACCATATGGAGAAGTCATAGTATGGAAGTCGGCACCCCAGACAAATTGGGCAAAAGCTTCAAGAAAAAGGAGAATGCCGATGGCTGCAATCTTATCGTGCAACGGAGGTGCCTCCCTTAACAGGCGGAACACGAAACGTTCCAAAAGGACTCCCAACAAACCAACAACGATAATGGATACGAACATGGCCATCCAGTAATTGACCCCATATAATGTCATCATTGACAACGTGATATATCCTCCCAACATATATAGGGCACCGTGTGCAAAGTTCGGAATATGCAAAATTCCATATACTAGCGTCAAGCCCAGTGCAACGAGACTATATACGCTGCCAATCGTCAAGCCATTAAAAAGCTGCTGGATCAAAATTTCCATTTATTTCCTCCTTGAAAATTAATGAATTTCACTTTGCTGTTCCTGGCTCACAATCCTGTCCATATTTTAAAAGCAAACATCTGTATTAAAAACATTTTCACATACTCTCCCATAGCATCAACATCTCGGGAATGGACAATAAGCTTTAATTCCCTTTATTCTCCGCCTATAGAAATAGCTTAGGCATTCCTTGTTAGCGCTTTCATTTTTTTCGGGCGTAACGATCGTACAGACAAGCTGTATTTAGGGAAAGCCAATGATTCCATTTTCTGTTTGGTTTATACATGGTGGCCGTCTGGTTTTTTCACCCCTTTCACCTCGCACCTTCCATAGGAGAATCATTCCGCAGAATAATTTCCAGATTAATTTCCAGATTAATTTCCAGATTAATTTCCAGATTAATTTCCAGATTAATTTCCAGATAATAATGCAAGTGCCGTGCCAAACATTAAATCACCTTCAATAAGGCTATTAACCAGTCTGTGAATTCATTATTGAATTGTAAAATCTCAAAAGTATCGGTTCCATACGGGATGTCCTTCATTCACTATTGACTGAAAAAATCATTTCTGAATCAAAAAAAAATTAAAATGGAAAGGAACCAAAAAATCCCGTTTATAACTTCCATCATTTCACATATTAGCTGGCGGGTAATAATGTAAAAAAAACACAACCTAAGAACCAATAATTTTCTAAGGTAATAAAGCCCGTCATCCCCCAAAAACGCGTAAATATAATTAGGAATTCAGTCAAAAAGACAGCACCTCCAATTTTGGATAATACCCAAAATTGGAGGTGCTGTTCATACTTACTATTATTTTCACGACCACGATATTTTTTAAGTTTCCTCACAATTGTTGCATGAGGAATCAAGCGCTTCTCCAATTTCATGGTAATTTGGTAGGTTTAAGCCGCTTTCGTCAAGATTTCCTTATCAGCTTTTACCACGGAGATCAGCTATTAAATTATTGTTAATCCTCTAATCTCTTACCGATCGAATGGGTCACGCATTCATAATGTCTAAGAAGCGTTACCTTGCAGTTGTACTTAACACACGATTTAATGTTACCCCACTTTTTAGAGTTAGTTCATCCTTAGGAATTTTTCTACACTTCTCCGTTTTTTTCATTTTCACGCTTACGATTCATGGTTTTTAACGCTTTTCTATATTCTTCATCCTTCATAGCCAATCCCTTGATGTTTAAATCTTCCTGCTTCGTATCCTGGAAACATTGGAGGGCTTGGCGGTAGGCCTGATCGTTCATGTGCTTAACCTGCCCAGCGGAAGCAGTTAGAGTCTCCTCTGGAACCTCTGGAACCAATTCAGATTTGTCAGGTGAATGGATGGCTTCCTTACCAGTTTCGTTCATAACCGTTTCACGTGCCATCTCTTCTTTTGAAGTTGACCAGAAATTAATCTTGAACAATCCCCCAATAACAGCCATAGCCAATCCTATGCAAGCAATAATGGTCACCATCTGACCAACCCCTTACTGTACATGTGTTAGAGTTTGTGTGACTTCCGCTACACGTTTTCCTAAAGCTCTTCCTAACTCTTGGGCTTGCTTAGGAAGCAAATCTGTACTATCAACAGGACAGGACACCCCTACCCCGTAATAAGATCCATATAAAGCATTTTCTGGAACATTACCAGGTAAGCCGACGATAATCATCCCTTGGTGAAGCATTGGAGTAATGAGGTTAAGCATCGTTGCTTCTAATCCTCCATGGACGGTAGCAGTCGTACAAAATACAGCACCAATTTTGTTTATCAGCTTACCTTCTGCCCATAAGAACCCTAATTTATCTATCCAAGCTTTTAATCCAGAGCTAATCGTCCCGAAATGTCCAGGACATCCCCATACAATCGCATCCATTTCTGATAGCTTATATACATCTGCCTGATCCACATGATCTATATGCACTTCTGCACCATACACTTCTTGAGCCCCTTCCGCTATTGAATATGCCAATGCCTTTGTATGTTCACCCTCACTATCATAGACTACATAGATTTTCATAAAATTTCTCACTCCTCTTGGTTGCATTGATGCGAATTTTCATCTACAACGAGATTTTAACTTTAGCATTCATACCAGGAAGTACTTTGGCAGATGGATTCATAATTGAGATTTTAACAGAAACTTTTTGAGTGACCTTTGTGAAATTGCCCGTATTCGATTCTGGTAAAGACGAAAATACAGATTTAGTAGCATAGCCGATTTCTTCAACTTTTCCTTCGAAAGTTACGTCGGTATCGCCATCTACGTTTATATCCACTGAATCGCCTTTTTCAATATCCTTTAAATCTGTTTCCTTGATGTTAGCTGTAATGTATAAATGCTTGAGGTCTGCAGCTTGAGCTAGCACTTGGCCACCTTGTACTAGCTGGTCATTTCCTGCTCCATTTTTAATAATCGTTCCCTCCATGGTAGACTTTATGGAAACGGCTTGACCTTCTTCATCAATTGTTCCTATTGCCTTTCCTTTTGTAACAGCTTTACCCTCTTTAATATTCCAATCTTTGAGCATACCAGAAGCTGGTGCTACAATTTGAACCATGTCTGCAGATACCTTCGCATCATCGGTTTTAACAAAGTTCTCATTTTGATAATAAAAGTAGGCACCGCCTGCTAGCAAAGCAATTACAACAAGAATACCTAAAATATTGGCAATTATTAAACGACCTTTACTCATACGTATTTCCCCTTTTTATTCGTTTTTTCCAATGGTGCTGGAAGTAAAATGTGCTGCTCTTTCTGCACTAGCGACCTTCCTTTGCCCGTTACAGCCTTTCCGATGGAAGCTAACAACATGATTATGCCTAATACCAGGAGAATGGTAAATAAATCATGGTAAGCACCTAGAAGCGCACCTTTTTGACTATTCTCAACCATTGAATAATAAGCCATGCTTTTTGCCTCTGTAAGTGTATGTCCATTATTGATATAATTGCGGACCAATCCGGCCATCTCTGAGTTAGTTTCGGGATTCAATAGAGATATTTCCCCTCGAACATCTTCATAGTGAATCGCATGCATTCGATAAGCGAACCATCCTAGTACTGGTCCAGCAATTGAACCAAATAAATTTCTCATTGAATGCAGGGATGATGACCGTAGTACTGCCTTGTGAA
The DNA here is from genome assembly GCF_056401795.1 of Peribacillus sp. P4_D6. Lineage (NCBI taxonomy): Bacteria > Bacillati > Bacillota > Bacilli > Caryophanales > Bacillaceae > Peribacillus > Peribacillus sp. P4_D6. The sequence continues at coordinate 4,167 of NZ_JBFUIQ010000134.1, read as the reverse complement.
TGTCACCTGCTAGTGCTGTTCCCAATGCCCCTGATAATAGCACCATGCTTACGCCTACGCCTATACAAGCCATTTGAACATTTATTGCCGTTAAAGAAACCTCGGTTCCCATTGATCTCCATTGAATACTGATCATTATGATGATGATGGATCCTACCATTCCCAGCCTGCCTGCACCCCATTTGTCATACAGCAAAGTACAGATGATGCCAGACGCCAAAAAGCCAACAAAAAACCACAAATAAAAATACGTAAGGTATATGAATGGAGGATCAAGAATGTTACTCAAAAACCCATTAGCTCCTGCAATCGCGACGATGAGAGCAATATGAGCAGTTAAAGCCATAATTGTTCCTGAAACTGTTTTTGCTGACCACAATGATCGGATTGGAATAAAGGGATCAACAGCATTAAAATCAACCGCTATGAACAATAACGCCAATAGAAGAGCAATCACAAAAAATGGCCAAACCTGATTTGATGTAAAGCCGTGTTCTTGTAAGTTATACAGCGGGAAAATCAAGTCCAATATTAATAAAGTGAATAAGAAAATTCCTTTCATGTTATGTTTCGTCGTTCCTGAGTTTAACTCTGGCTTCGTTTTGGGTAATATCCTGAACCCYATTACAAGGCAAATGAGGGATGAGAGAATAYTTAACAAGAATATCCATCGCCACTCTGAAATACTTAAAGATAAGGATCCAACAAATGCACCTACCGCGCTGCAACCAAATAAACCACCTATCGCAAACAATATAAACAGATTCCGCACCTTGTTTGGGTAAGACCTTAAACTAAGCGGTAGGATTGTCAGAAACAATACACCTGCCCCTAAACCTTGGAGTGATCTTCCAATGGTGAGCGGAATGATCCCCCAGCATAGAATATTGATGATCGTTCCACCAAGGAATATGAAAATGAAAGTAAGATAAATTTTTCTTATTCCATATTTCATGGGAAGGATACGTCCAAATGGGAGACCTAACGAAAAAGCCAAATTTGAGCAAATGGATGGAAGTAACATAACGTGTGTACTTAAGTTAAGTCCATTTTGAATAACCATTTGATTCAAGATGTAGGAAAGACTTGTAAAGTATTGAGGCCCAAATGAAAATAACGTTAATAGAGATATGAGCACGTATTCCGGCAAGAGGGGTTTCTTCATCTCGCCACTCAATACATTATTTTGTGAATTCATATAATTCCCCCTTTCTTTCTAAGCTAATTTTGAATGTCAAATTCCATTCCTTAATATTTTTAAAAGAAAAAAGTCTTCACCATCCATTCATATTGAGCAGTTAAAGATGCAACATACCCAAACTTGCTATTTGCAATTTGTATTATACAACATATATAAAATATAGCAATAAAAAAATATTACCCAAACTAACCTATAACACGAAAAAATGAAAAAACCTAATTCAAATAAGAACATTTGAATTAGGCTTTTTCATGAAAAGGTTCATTAAAATATGTAATAAACATTACTGGTTCTGCTTATCAAAATTCGGATTATCTTTGTTTCCAGTTCTTAATATCCTGATTCAAACGTGTTAAATTCCTCTGAAGAACGTTTAAATCTTCCTCTGACCAGTCTTTAAGAATATCGGATAATCTTTCTTGACGAGACTTCTGAGCATTATGTAATATTTCTTGCCCTTCTTTCGTCATGACAATTAAGCTGATTCGTCCGTTTTTCGGATCTGGATAACGGCGAATGAATTCCTTTGACTCCATAGCGGCAACCTGGCGACTTGCGGTAGACACATTCAGTCTCAATTGGTCTGACAATTCATTAATGCCTAGTGGCCCATGCTTATCCAATTCACTTAGCAATAAAAACTCGGATCGATCTAGGTTGCCTATTTGTCTACTGGGGGATGTTGTTAGACGTACAAGCAGGGCTATGTCATATTCAATTAACTGGAGTGAGTCCAAAATCTATATCTCCCTTCTAGTGATTTACTTGAAAAATAATTAGGCTGAACTGTGAAGCTGGTTCTTTATATATATTTTCCAATTAAAATGATCCACTACCCTTGTATGTGTATAAAAACAATATACATGATTTTCAATGGCTTACCAAGTTTTAAAGCCTTAATAAACCCATTTAAATCAATATATTGAATAGGTTTTAATCAGATATCTTATTGATAAATTCCCCTGTTTGTCTCTGACATTCTAAAGGTTCGAGCGAAAATCAGTGTTGATAAATTAATTCTGTAACTTTACATATTCTTCCTCACCTGTATAAATCGGCTTTTCCTCTTATTCATCGGAACTTTAAATAAATAAATATGTTGATCGAGCAGACTGGTTTCTCAGTAAGACCGTCCTCTAGCCAAAGATGTTGACATCTGGTGAATCTAGGTTGGACACCGCTGCTCCATTCTATATTATCTTTTCGTCTTTGGTTCACATTCAATTTATATTTTTTTATTGAATTTTCGCCACTCGTATAATCAGTCAAAAAAACTGTACCTCCCATTTTCTAACATTGGAAGGTACAGTTCAAACTCATCTATTCTTTTCCACTGACCTTTAATCGATATTTTTTAAGTTTCCTCACGATTGTTGCCTGACTGGATTCCAGGGCTTCTGCTATTTCATATGTAGTTTGGTAGGTTTGAGCCGCTTTCGTCAAAATTTCCTTTTCGGCTCTTTCCACCGCTTCTTTTAAAGTTAAGGTAGCATTGAGGTTCGGTTGATTCCTGTTTTCCGGCTGATATTCTTCCGGAAGGTCGTTAATCGATAATATTCGATTATCCGTCAGCACGACGAGCCTTTCCACAATATTAATCAATTCACGGACATTTCCTGGCCAATCATGTTGATAAAAATATTCCTTCAACCGCGAATCTATTTCTTTTGAGAATTTATATTGTTCGTTTGCTTTTGTTAAAAACAAGTCAGTCAATGCCAAGATATCCTCTCTTCTTTCCCTTAGAGGAGGAATCGTAATCGGAATGACATTCAACCTATAAAAGAGGTCTTCACGAAAATCACCCGATTTGACCATTTCCGAAAGATTTCGGTTCGTGGCTGCTATTATGCGAACATCGATTTTCTTTGGTTTTGTACCTCCGATTCTTTGAATCTCCCTTTCCTGAAGGGCCCGGAGCAGCTTCACCTGAAGTTGCAGGGGAAGCTCACCGACTTCATCAAGGAATAGGATACCACTCTCTGCAAGCTCAAACATCCCTGGTTTTCCTTTTTGATTGGCTCCGGTAAATGCCCCTCCTTCATATCCAAAGAGCTCGGATTCCAATAAATCAGCGGGAATTGCCCCGCAATTTATTTTGATGAAGTCTCCTTTTTTAGACCGGATGCTCCGATTATAGATATTGCGGGCAAGGACATCCTTTCCAACACCCGTTTCTCCCAGTATGAGTACTGTCGCATCAATATCCGATATTCTTTCTGCTATCTCATAAATCATTTTCATTTTATCACTGACGAATACGACTCCATCTTTGCTCGTTATCTTCCGCAGTTTCTCAATTTCCTGCTTATATTGATGATTCAGTTCATTAGCTTTCGTCAACTCATGCATCAGTTCATTTAAATCAGATAAATCCCTTATATTCGTAACGACTTGCTCTATTTCCCCTTCTGCATTAAAAACGGGACTCCCAGTTATCAATGTTTCCTTTCCCGCAAAATTATCCTGTACGACTGATACCGTTCGTCTCAGCTTCACTACCTTATGAGTCACCGACGCATTCAGTATGCCGCGTTTAATCAATTGGTCCACAGATTTGCCGATATAGTACTCTTTTGGTATGCCTGTGATCCGTTCAATTGCCGAATTGGTATAAAGCGTGATTCCATCTTGATCGGTGATGTATATTCCATCATAGGAATTTTCGATTATTGCATCCAGTGCGCGATTCAATTTATCCGTCTCATGAGCATCAATCAGTAAATCATCCAAAAATTCCGTTTCCCTGCCTATATAAAGAATATTGTCAGCATCCATTTGTTTCATTAATAAAAATAAATACCGTTTATCATGCAGCCTTGCAGCTGCAAGCCTTTTATTATCGAGAAATTGCCACTCATCGAATTGTTCGGTTAATGTATGATTACCATCCTGGCTTAACAATTGATTAAAATAGTTTCCCCAATCCTTAATCCGATTTGCAGAATCCACGACTAGTGCAGRAA